>JBDNIX010000068.1:0-10796 GCA_041688045.1 Nitriliruptoraceae bacterium | reverse complement strand
GTTCGCCGCCAGGTTGCGACCGTTGATGCGTTCCCAGATGTCGGTGGCCACCTCGTCGGCTTCGTCGTCGCTCAGCGACGAGAAGCGGTGGAAGTAGGACCGGGGGTCGCTGAAGGCGGTGGACCGGAGGGTCCGGAAACGTTCGACGTACCATTGGAGGATGTCCGCCTCCTCGGCATCGACGTAGATGGAGAAGTCGAAGAAGTCGGAGACGAACACCCGTCGGTCGGCGGTCGTCCCGGTCTGCAGAACGTTCAGGCCTTCGAGGATGAGCACGTCGGGTTGGCGCACGATGATCTGCTCGTCGGGCACGATGTCGTAGGTCAGGTGGGAGTAGACCGGGGCTGCCGCTTCCGCCGCGCCGGACTTGACGGTCGCGACGAACCGCACGAGACGGCCGACGTCGTAGGACTCCGGGAAACCCTTGCGTTCCATCAACCCCCGCCGTGCAAGCTCCGCATTGGGGTAGAGGAAGCCGTCGGTCGTGATCAGCGACACCTCCGGGTGGTCGGGCCACCGCGACAGCAGTGCCTGCAGGATGCGTGAGGTCGTCGACTTCCCGACCGCGACTGAACCGGCGATCCCGATCACGAACGGCACTTTGGCCGCGGACGACCCCAGGAACGTGCCGGTGGCCTGATGGAGCTGCTGGATCGCCGCCACGTAGAGGTTGAGCAGCCGCGACAGGGGCAGGTAGATCGCGGCGACCTCGTTGAGCGAGATGTCCTCGCCGATCCCTCGCAGCCGCTCCAGATCCCGCTCGTCGAGGGACAGGGGCGTCGAGGAGCGACGTTGCGCCCACGCCTCGCGGGAGAGCTCCACCCACGGGGAGGGTGCGGTGATCTGCCACAAGCGGAGGGCTCCTCGGCGATTGCCGGGCGTGGCGTCGCCGCCAGGTCGTCGGCCGAGCCTAGTGGCCGGTGCTGGGCGCATTCGACGCCGACATGGCACCATGGTGGTTCGGACACGCTGGGGTGCCCCTGGCCTATGGTGTCCGACTGGCACGACTCCCGATGGCGTCACGACGTCGTGACGAGGCCCGCCCGAGCCGCAGACAACGAAGCACTGCAGTACGAACCGGTCAGCGTTCGGCCGGACCGTTCGCACCGGCCCGAAAGGCGACATCGCCCGTGAGCAGCACCTCGTCCCCTGCGGCGCCCCCCGACCCCCGGATGGCGACGTCGTCGCGCAAGATCATCGCGATGCGTCTGCTAGCTGCTTCCCTGGTCGTCGTGCTCGTCCCCGGGGTGGTCCTCGTGACCGCAGTGGCGGGTGAGCAGGTAGTGCGCGAAGGTGAACCTGCGCCGGAGACGATCCTCGCGGATCAGCCGATCACCGAGGTCGATACGGAAACCACGGAGACCGAACGGCAGCGTGCTGCCGAGTCGGTCGAGCCGGTCGTGGCACTGGACGGGGACGCGCAGACCGCAATCGTCGGCACGGTTCGTCAGGTTTTCGACGACACACGCGCGGTACGTCTACCCGTCGCCGTGGCCGGGGATCTGGAGCAGTCGCCGCGGGTTCCCACGGGCGCTCAGCAGGCCGAGGAACTGGCGCTGGAACAGCCGGAGCTCCCCGAGGAGACCATCGCCGCACTCGTGGCGCTTTCTGCTGGCGACCTCGACACGGTCGAGGACGAAACGATTGCGATCGCCCAGGAACTGGCCCGACAGCGAGTGCCCGCCGCCGACGTCGATGGGGTACTGGCTGATCAGCTTCCGGTCGAACTCGGGCTGCGGTCCCTGCCGGGCGAGACCGGGTCGACCATCGCCGAACCCGTGATCGAAACGAAGATGGGTCCGACGGTCATCGTCGACCCGGAACTCACGCAGGCCGAACGCGAACGCGCTGCCGAAGCCGTCCCGGAGGTCTCTCGTAGCTGGCGCGCCGGCGAGGCGATCGTGCGTGAGGGCGACATCGTCGATGCGCTGGAGGTCAGCGCGATCGAATCGTCAGGATTGTCGGGCACATCCCCGTTGCGCAGCATGTTGCGCGCCGCGCTGGCCATGCTGCTGGTGGTGGGTGTCGGTGGCATCTACCTCGGCCGGATGCAGCCGTTCGTGTGGGTGAGCGGCAAGAAGCTGCTGCTGCTCGCGTCGTTGGTCGTGGCGTACTCCGGGTTGGTCGTGGGGTCGACCCTGCTGACCGATGCGACGTCGTCCGGATGGTCCTATGCCGTGCCCGCCGGTGCCCTCGGCATGCTGACCGCGCTGTTGATCCACCCGGTCGTCGGGATCGCCACGATGTTGCCGGCGGCGGTCCTGGTGCTGCTCGTGATGCCCTCCGCCGCACCCGTGGCTCTGTTCGCCGCCGGTGCGGTCCTCATCAGCGTGCCGCTGACGACCCGTATTGCAAAGCGCTCCGATCTCCGGTCCGCCACGCTGCGGGCAGGCCTGTCCTTCCCGCTGTTGGCGGCCGTCATCGTGATCATCTTCGGCCGGCGCGAGGAGTTGGTCGCGGCGATCGGGGCCGGTGCCATCAACGGGGTCATCACCATGGTCGTGGTCCAGGGGGCGATGCCCTTTCTGGAGACCCTGTTCCGGCTGCCCACGGTCACCGCACTCCTGGACCTCGCCGACCGCAACCACCCCCTGTTGCGGGAGCTCGAGGAAAAGGCCCTCGGGACCTACAACCACTCCGTCATGGTGGCCTCGCTGACTGAACGGGCGTGTCGGGCGGTGCGTGCCGATCCCCTGGTAGGCAGCGTCGCGGCGTTGTACCACGACATCGGCAAGGTTCGTCAGCCGCACTTCTTCATCGAGAACCAGCAGGGCATCGCCAACCCCCACGACGACCTCGATCCGGAAGTCTCGGCGATCATCATCCAGAACCACGTCATCGACGGGGTGGAGATGGCCGTCGAGCACCGACTTCCCCCCGAGGTGGTCGCCTGCATCGGTAGTCACCATGGCACGATGCTGGTCGGGTACTTCTACGAACAGGCCCGTGCCGACGCTGACGACCCCGACACGGTCGACGAACAGACCTATCGGTACAAGGGCCACAAACCGAGGTCCAAGGAAGCGGCCATCCTGCTCATCGCCGATTGTTGCGAGGCCACCACCAGGGCGATGTCCATGTCGCGTGGCAATCTGCCACGCGACGAGATCGAGCAGACCGTCGACCGGTTGCTGGCGGAGCGTGTGGACGACGGGCAGTTCGAGGATTCCGACATGACCTTCCGGGATCTCAAGACCGCCCGGGACACGATCATCGAGTCCCTGGTCGGCGTCTACCACCCGCGGATTCCCTACCCGAAACGAGCCGCCGCCCAGGTCGAGGAGCCCCACACCGGATCACATGCGGTGGGCGACGGCGCCGCCGTGCCCGCGATCGATGCCCACGGTGGACACGCCCACGCACCCGAGGCACAGAGCCCGTCCGACGAACAACCGGTCACGGACCCGACGCCGTCCCCGCGGCGATGACCGAATCCGTCAGCCCGTTCTCCCAACGAGTCCTGCAGATCGTCGCCGCGACCGCGCCAGGAGACATCCTCACCTATGGCGAGGTGGCACGGGAGGCTGGACATCCGACCGCTGCTCGAGCTGTCGGTCACGCGCTGTCGCGTCACGGCGGGAAGGTCGCCTGGTGGCGGGTCGTGAGCGCCTCTGGCCGTCTGGTTCCCGGCCGCGAGCGCGATCATCGGGCCCACCTCGAAGTGGAGGGAATTCGCTGCGGGCCGACCCGCGTTTCCCGGTCGCGGCGCGATCCTGCGAGCACGCGCGGGCAGGGTCCTGACAGCGAAAACGTGCGCTGAGCGCACGCTTGATCTTGGCATGGACGGTTTGAGTCGATAGTGACGTTATCGACGGGGAGAGCCCGAAAACGGGCATCCAGGCCCGTGCCGTACCCGATACCCGTCCGAACGGCCCCCGCCGTACGCCTGGCACGGTAGGGAAGCCGACCGTTCGTCGGCACCACCGGATCGACGGTTTCGAACATCACCTGCGAGGCTTGATGTCGTGGCTTGGCTTTCGGGAACCGACGTGACAGCCTGTCCGACCCGCCAACCGCGTCAACGCTCCCCGTACCTGAAGCATCGGCTCCCCGTAGGAGCAGTAGAAGCATGTGAACGTCCCACCGGTCAACCGACCGGACCGCTCTCCCGCACTGCCCAGGAGGCAAGGTGAACCGTACCGAACTCCCGACCGCCGAAGTTGCCGTCGAAGAGCTCCTCGAACGCTCGTCTGAGCGTGGATTCGTGCTGCTGTCCGAGCTGCAGCTGCTCCACTCTCCCGAACTCCACGGGGACATGTGGATCGACGACACCATCAGTGGGATCCGCTCCCAGGGCCTCGAAGTCATCGACGACGTCGCCGATGACGCTCCCGAGGACGTCCTGGATCACTCGGCGGCTCTGACGACCGACCTCGTGCGCCAGTACCTCAACGATGCCGGTCGCCACGCCCTGCTGACCAAGGAGGACGAGGCCGACCTGGCCAAGCGCTACCAGGCGGGTATGGCGGCGGACGTGATGCTCAAGGAAGCGGGCAAGGACATCACCCGGGCACGCAAGAAGCGTTTCACCGGCATCAGCATCGATGGGGCCCGCGCCAAGGAGCGCATGGTTCAGTCCAACCTGCGGCTGGTGGTCCCCCAGGCCCGGAAGTTCTCCGGGCGGGATCTCGACTTCATCGAGCTGATCCAGGAGGGCAACCTCGGGTTGCTCCGTGCCGTCGAGAAGTTCGATCACACCAAGGGCTACAAGTTCTCCACGTATGCCGTGTGGTGGATCCGCCAGGCGCTGCAGCGCGGCGTCGCTTCCAAGGGTCGAACCATCCGCGTCCCGGCACACGTCTGGGAGTTGTACGGCAAGCTCCGCGCCGCCGAACTCCGGCTGCGTCAGCAGAAGGGTGGCGATCCGTCCGAAGCGGAGATCGCCGACGAGGTCGGTCTGACCGTGCAGCGCGTCCGCGAGGTTCGCGACGCGATGCAGGAACTGGTTTCGCTGGACCGTCCCATCGGTGAGGACGGCGACGCATCGATGGGCGACCTCATCGCGGACGTGCACGGCGTCGACCCGGTTGAAACTGCCCTGGAGGGCGACGCTCTCAGCCAGATCGATGCGGCGCTCAACGAACTGGACGTGCGTGAGCGCCTGATCCTGGTGCTGCGCTTCGGTCTCAACGGCGAAGAGCCCAAGACCCTGGAAGAGATCGGCGACCACTTCGGTCTGACGCGCGAACGGATCCGCCAGATGCAGAACCGGGCGTTGGCCAAGCTGCGCCACCCGTCGCGCGCGCACAACCTCGCCGGTCTGCTCGACGTTCTGGATCGAGCCGCCTGAACATGACCTGATGACGACCTGATGACCGGGTTCGACCTCACGGCCCGCCACCGCTCGGTGGCGGGCCGTCGTCGTGACGATGGTCCTGCTCACGGATCGATCGCGACGCGGCGTTCGCATCCTCGTTATCGTGACGAGCCGTCGTAACGAGCCGGCGTACCGAGGAGGGTGTCGCCCGTGGAGACCACCGCTCACCGACGATTGCTTGCCGTCGTCGGCACCCTGCTGATCGCTGCGGTGGCCGGCATGATCGCCCTGTGGCCTGCGGCCGACGAACTGCCGGACACGGGTCCTGAACTCGAGGACCTCACCGCGGCGGAGATCGTGGCGGTCGAGCGTTTCGCGGGGGAGCCGGATCCGAACATCGGTGGCTCCGGGGACTCCGCCGACATCGAGGTACGGCTTCTGGACGGCGCGGACGAGGGCGAGGTGGCCGTCCTCCGCGACATCCCGCTCGACGGCTACCCGGAGCTGGCCGTCGGTGATCGCGTCACGCTCGACCAGATTCAGACGTCCGAGTCCGGCGAGCAGTACGTCATCACCGACTTCCAGCGGACCCCGACCCTGCTGGTGCTCGTGGGCCTGTTCGTGCTGGCGGTTCTGGCCATCGGCCGATGGCACGGCCTGCGGTCACTCATTGGCCTCGGTGCCAGCCTGCTCATCGTCGTGCAGTTCGTGATTCCGGCCATCCTTGCCGGCAAGAACCCGCCGGCCGTGGCGCTCGTCGGCGCCGTCGCCATCATGATCGTCACGCTGTACCTCGCACATGGCATCACCGCCATGACCACGTCCGCCATCCTCGGGACGTCGGGGGCGCTCATCCTGACCGTCGGGCTCGGCGTGCTGTTCATCGAGCGCAGCAAGATCACGGGGTTCGCGTCGGACGATGCACAGTTCGCGTCGTTCGCGGTGCAGGGGCTCGACCTCCAGGGGTTGGTGCTGGCGGGCCTGATCATCGCGGCGCTCGGAGTCCTGGACGACGTGACCGTCAGTCAGGCATCCACCGTGTTCGCGCTCCACGACACTGATCGGACGCTGTCGTGGACAGCGCTGTTCGCCCGCGCCATGCGGGTCGGTCGCGATCACATCGCCTCGGTGGTCAACACCCTGTTCCTGGCGTACGCCGGTGCGTCCCTAGCGCTGCTCGTGCTGTTCTCCACGTCAGGCGTCGGTACCGCAGAGATCATCAACTCCGAGATCCTGGCCGAAGAGATCGTCAAGATCATGGTCGGGTCATTGGGTCTGATCGCCGCCGTCCCGCTGACCACCGCTCTGGCGGCGAAGGTGGCGATCGACCGGAACGGTGGGGGACCGGCTGCCGGAGGCGCGGATCCACGAACGAAGGACCCGTCGGACGCAGCCGAGCCACCGGATGGCGCGGTCCCGCCGGGCGGAGAGATCCGACTGGGCATGGAGAGCTTCGAGCAGAAGCTGGCGTCGGGGGAGACGACGAACGACGGCCGGTAGGTCGACCCCGGGTCGGTCCGCCGGTCCGCACGGCAGGCCCCCGCCGATCCCCGTACCATGCTCGGTCCGGTCCGGATCGCGCGGGAGAGTCGGTTCGGCGCCAGCCGGGTACGGTCGCGCCCACGCGCGTCGAACACACCGGTCCATTGCGCGGAGTCCTGGACCCTGAGCGAGCCCGTGAGGCCGATCGTTGAGCGATGTCACCCCCATCTCCGAGTTGTTCGAGCGCGGCGCGTCGCGTGGGTACGTCCTCCTGTCGGAGCTCCAGGACCTGTACGACCCGCTGACCCACCCCGACAACTGGGTCGAGGACACGGCACAGAGCGCCCGTGACCTGGGGATGCAGGTCCTCGACGATCTGGTGGAGGACGCCGACCGACCGGAGGCCACGCCGCTGTCGGCGTCGTCGGACTCCGTACGCCAGTATCTGAACGAGATCGGTCGGACCGACCTGTTGACCCCGGAGCAGGAGGTCGACCTCGCCAAGCGCTACCAGGCCGGACTGGCCGCGCACATCGTGCTCCGTGGCGGCACCAAGCTGCGGCCACGCCGCAAGGCGCAGCTCCGGCTGGTCTCGCGAGGAGGAGAACGGGCGAAGGATCACATGATCCGGGCCAATCTGCGTCTGGTGGTCTCGGTCGCGCGCAAGTTCCGTGGTCGCGGCGTGGACCTGCTCTCGTTGATCCAGGAGGGCAACCTCGGACTCATTCGTGGTGTCGAGAAGTTCGACCACACCAAGGGCTACAAGTTCTCCACCTACGCGACCTGGTGGATCCGTCAGGCCCTGCAGCGCGGGTTGGCGAACACCGGCCGGACCGTGCGGCTTCCCGTGCACGTCCACGAGCTGATGGGCAAGGTCCGGTACGCCGAGTTCGCGCTGCTCCAGCAGTTGGGCCGAGAGCCCACCGAACCGGAGATCGCCGCCGAACTCGGCCTGCCGGTCGAACGGCTCCGCGAGGTCAAACTCGCCGCCCAGGACGTCGCCAGCCTGGACAAGCCCATCGGTGAAGACGGTGACGCCACGATGGGTGAGCTGGTCGCCGACGAGGACGCCATCGACCCGGAGTCCTCGGCCACGGCCGTGCTGGCCAAGCGGGAGGTCGAGCGGGCCCTGTCGGCCCTGACCGACCGGGAGCGGACGGTCCTGATGCTGCGGTACGGGCTGATGGATGGCGAAGAGCACACGTTGGAGGACATCGGGGCACAGTTCGGCCTGACCCGCGAACGCATACGGCAGATCGAGAAGAAGACACTCACCAAACTCCGCCATCCGTCGCGCGGGTTCCAGCTCCGGGGACTGCTGGACTCGGTCGACGCCCCCAGTTGAGACACGCCTTCGATGACTGATGGGGCGGGCGACCTGCGCCGGGTGCGGGCGCGACCGCCGGCGCGACCGCCGGGGCACGTTGTCGCGGCGCTGCTCACCGCGCTGGCGCTGTTGGGCGGCGCCTGCAGCGGGGGTGACGACCCGGCCGGCCCGGACGTCGCGGATCAACCAGGGACAACGTCCGACGCTGCTCCCGACGACGCGCCGGATGACTCGGCCGCCGACGACGCCCCGCTCGACGTCGACCAACCGCCGGTGGACGGTGATGGCCAGGACGCTGAGACGGCGCCGGCAAAAGACGACGGCCCGGTCGCCGACGATTCTGCGCCGGGCGACACCTCTGACGCGATCCCGCCTCCCGTTCCGGAAGGGCGCGATCGACTCGTCGGCCGTATCCAGAACCTCGTGGACGCGGCGGTCGAGGCCGCGCCCGACGCCGACCTGGGTGTGCTCGTCACCGATGTCCATGGGCGTCAGATCGCCGGGCATCAGGCGGACGTCCCGTTGCTGCCCGCGTCGACGCTGAAAGTGGTCACTGCCGCCGCGATCCTGACGACACTGGGACCGACCGGCAGGTTGTCGACCCGGGTCGAAGCCACCGCTCCGATCGACGGCGACGGCGTCCTGCGGGGCGACGTCTTGCTGATCGGCGGCGGTGATCCGGCACTGGCCACCGACGAGTACTCGCGCTGGATCTATCCCGCACGCCCGGCGACGCCACTGGCCGCGCTGGCCGACGAGTTGGTCGCGAGTGGGCTTCGTCGCGTGGCCGGCGATGTCGTCGGGTCTGCTCCCGGTTTCACGGGTCCCACACGGGCGGAAGGCTGGCCCGACCGCTACTTCAGCAGCTTCGATGCCCGCTACGCGTCCGGGCTGACCGTCGACGGCGGCTTGCGCACGATTCTGACCTATCCCGAACCGGAAGAGGACCCCGACGACGAGGGCTCCACGGGTGACGACCCGGCTCCCGCCGCCGACGACGCTCGTGTGGACGACGATCCGGACGCAGCCGCTGAGGACGATGCCGACGACATCGAAGACCTCGGACCTCCGACGGTCACGGTCGATCACGTGACGGATCCAGCGGCGCACGCTGCCGCGGAACTGGTGCGCCTGTTGGAGGAGCGGGACGTCGAGGTGGTCGGGGAGGCGCGGTCCGGCGACGACACGGCCCCACCCGTCGGACGCCTGGCCCGGGTGCAGAGTCCCCCGATGGACGAACTCCTGCGTTTCACGGTGGAGCGCAGCGACAACCACCTCGCCGACGGTATGTTCCAGACGATCGGGCGCATCCGTACCGGCGAGGGGTCGTGGGCGCGGGGTGATCGGGCGCTCCGCCAGGTCCTGGACCGGTTCGAGATCGACCACGACGGTGCGGTCTTCGCCGACGGGTCCGGGCTGTCGCGCAACGACCGGGTGTCGCCCCGACTGCTGGTGGACCTGGATCGGCACATGTCCGACGGTCCGACGGCGGAGACCTGGGTGTCCCTGATGGCGGTGATGGGCGAGACCGGCACGTTGCGCGAACGGCTCGTGGGGACGGTCGCAGCAGGCCGGTTCCGGGGCAAGACCGGCACCCTGCGGGACGTCATGGCGCTGAGTGGAGCCGTCGTCGGTGACGACGGCGACCGGTACCACCTCGCCGTCCTCGCCAATGAAGCCACCGGACCCGGCCGCTGGATCGCCCGCCAACTGATGGACGAGCTCGCCCTGCAGTTGTCCGCGGAGGTCGCGGGCTGTGAGGTCGCCGTCGCGCAGAGCGATGACCCGGACGACGACGAACCGCCGTCGTTGCCGCGAGCCGTCATCACCTGCTGACACCGTGGCGTCCGGCCGAGCCCTCCTGCGGGCCGAGCCCTACTGCTGATCGACGGGCACGATCCGGTGCCGAGGACCGAATCGTGGTGGACGGGGGACCACGGACGTCACCAGCCGGATGACCCGGCCGCGGTGGCCGGCGAACGGCGCCAGGAGGTCCACCATCTGGGCATCACTGCCTCGAGGTGCTCCGGTCAAGGCGTGGACGATGTGATCCTTGACGTTGTAGTCCCCGACCTCGATCGTGTCGGGGTCCCCGGCGGCGACGCGCGCAACCAGCGCGGTGGTCCACGGGCCGATGCCGGGCACCTGCGCCAGACGCTCGACGAGCGTGTCCCGGGCCGTGGCCGGGTCGGCGTCCACCGCGGTCTGCAACACCTCGAGGTGGCGGCAGGCCGTGGCGATGCGGGTCGCCCGAGACCGTTCCACGCCGAGCCGGTGGAACTCCCAGTAGGGCCGAGCGGCCAACTCCTCGGGGCGTGGTGGCAGCCGGAGCGGGATGGGTCCCGGCGCCGGATGCCCCCACGCCTTGACGATCCGGGTCCAGGATCGGGCCGCCTCCTGGGACGTGACCCGTTGGGCCAGGATGGTCGGGACGAGCAGGTCCTCCACGCGACCGGAGCGCACCAGCCGCAGGCCCGGCCGTGCGTGGGTGGCCCGGGCCACCATCCGGTGCTGTGATGGCTCGAACCCCGTCAGATCGTCCCCACGTCCCAGCAGGTCCGGGGCATGCTCGAGCGCCCAGGCTTCACCCGGTCCCGTGGCGACTGCCGTGAAGCGCCGCTCCCCGGCCACGCGGATGTCCAGCGTGGCCGGGCCATCCGGCGTCCACGCGGCTCGCACGACCCGGTCCGGACGCAGACGGATCGTCGGGTCGCCCGCGGACGCCACCAG
>JBDNIX010000402.1:0-5325 GCA_041688045.1 Nitriliruptoraceae bacterium | reverse complement strand
CCTCGCGGGCCCGGGCGGCAACGGGGGTGGTGGAGTGGTCGCGGCGCGCCACCTGGTGAACCGAAGGGTCCGCGTGCGCGTAGTCCTGGCCATCCTGAGGTCGATGGGTGTTGGCGTCTCCGACGAGCCGCCCACGATCGATAGGCCGGACGTAATCATCGATGCGCTGGTGGGCTACAGCCTGGCCGGGCCTCCGCACGGACGAATCGCAACCCTCATTGCCTGGGCCAACGGGTA
Source organism: Nitriliruptoraceae bacterium (assembly GCA_041688045.1). Lineage (GTDB taxonomy): Bacteria > Actinomycetota > Nitriliruptoria > Nitriliruptorales > Nitriliruptoraceae > CSSed11-175R1. The sequence goes on along the minus strand of JBDNIX010000402.1, from coordinate 5,088 downwards.
TGACGGCCCCGTCATTTCGCTGGACGTCCCGAGCGGCTTCGACACCCAGCGCGGCGTGGGCCTGACGCCGTGCATTCGGGGTAACGTCACTCTCATGACCGCAGCACCGAAGGTGGGGTTGGTCGATGCGATCGAGGCCGGCCGCACCTATCTCGCCGACATTTCCGTTCCCACCGATGTGTATCGAGCGTTTGGGTACGTTGACCCCGTCATTTTCGAGGATGACTGGGTTGTCGAGGTCATCGCCGGGGCGCAGCGGTCGTGAGTCGCACGCCCAGACTCCATGTCGGGTCCGATCACGCGGGCTTCGAGGCGAAGTCTGCTGTGATCGCCCACTTCCGGGGAGTCGGCCTTGCGGTGATGGATCACGGCGCGTTCTCCTATGACCCTGTCGATGATTACCCCGCCTTCTGCATCTCGGTGGCGTCGGCCGTGATCCACGACGTCCGCGCCCTGGGAATCGTCCTGGGCATCGTCCTGGGCGGGTCGGGAAATGGGGAGCAGATCGCGGCGAATAAGGTCGACGGCGTCCGGGCTGCTCTTGCCTGGTCCATAGACACAGCCCGTCTGGCGCGAAAGCACAATGACGCGAACGTCCTTGCCATCGGTGCTCGGATGCATAATGTCGCTTTCGTGATCGAGATGGCGGAGGCATTCGTGTCGGAGCCCTTTGGCGGCGAGGCGCGACACGTGCGACGCATCCGGCAGGTCGCCGAGTACGAGCACGTGCGTGGTGAAGAAGGTTTCACTGCCCTGTAGTTCGAGCGCCCATGTTGTCCGTCGAGTTATTTGACGATGGCGACGCCTCGGTAGTTGTGTCGATAGTTGTGATAGTGCCAGGCCCCTGATGGGTGGCATCTGCCGGGATCGGTTACCCGGTCAACCCAGCCTGACAGAGAGGGAGTGCGGCATTCTCTGGAACGACACGAATGCCGGGAATTGCACGCGGTCGGCCGCGGGTTCCCGGTGTGCGACCGCGCCCCGCGCCCGCGGCCGACCGGCACGCTGATCGGCCCAAGGAGGCTTACACCACGATGACGAATCCGACATTGGCCCTTGACCTGGGTGGCACTCGAATGCGCGGTGCCCTGGTCCAGGTTGACGGCACAGTCACTGCCCGGGTCAGTCGGCCCACGCCACGCGACCAGCCCTGCGCGCACGCGCTCCGGCAGTTGATGCAGGGAGTAGCCGCCGATGCCGGAAAAGGCGGCTTCGACTCGGTCGTCGTCGGTGTGCCCGGCAGAGTGGACTACGTCGCCGGTCGGCTGGAGTACGCTCCGAACTTGCCGGCTGGCTGGCGAGACGAGCTCAACGTCGAGAGCCTGAGCTGCGCCATCGACCGTCCGGTGGAACTGGCCAACGACGGTGACATGGCGGCGGTCGGCGAGGCGCTCTTCGGAGCCGGCCGGCCCTATCGGGATGTGGTGTACGTGACGTTCTCGACCGGTGTCGGCGCTGGAGTGGTCCTCGCCGGTCGGCTGGTCCGTGCGCGACGCTCCGTGGGTGAGATCGGCCACACGGTCCTGATTCGTGCGGACGAAGACTGTGCTACCGCCACGGTGGAGGATCTGGCGTCCGGGACCGCGCTAAACCGTGCGGCGGACCGGGCAGGTCTGTCGGTCGCCGGACCCGAGCTGGTAGCCCGGGTTCGTGCGGGTGATGCAGCGGCTACCACGGTGCTGGACGGTGTCGCCACGGCAATCGACGCGACGGTGGTGAATCTTGCGCATCTTTTCTGCCCGGATGCCGTGGTCGTCGGCGGCGGGCTGGGACGCAACCTCGATCTGCTTGGCTCGCGGATCCGAGCTGCATTGGAACGGTACGGCCCACGTGACCTGGCCACACCAATCGTGGTCACTCAGGCAGCTCTTGGCGACGACAGCGGGCTGGTCGGCGCCGCCGGCTGGAAGGCGGCGACCGGGCCCGCACGCTGGGAACCAGCGAACCTACAGTGAATCGGATGATCGCGACCGAAGTGGTTAACGGAAGACAGGGTTACGCCCGGCCGAGAAGGCAGCTCCGGCGACCATCGCGACGGCACCCGCCGATTGTCATGCCGGGGCTCTATCGGCTATAGCAACCGTGGTGTCCACCTGGACCTCGTGTGTGAGCGTCCGGTGTACGGGGCACTTGTCCGCTATGACCGCCAGGGCCGCCAGCTGCTCGTCGTCGAGATCTCCAGTGATGGTGACGTTACGTCGGATCCGGTCGAGCTGTCCGGAGGTTGTGGCGCAGTTGGCGCAGTCCACCGCATGGATCCGATCGTGGGTGAGCGTGACCTCAACGGAAGCGAGGGGCCAACCTTTGCGGTCGGCGTACATCCTCAGTGTGATCGCAGTGCACGACCCGAGCGACGCGAGGAGCAGGTCGTACGGCGCGGGTCCGTCGTCGTCCCCTCCGACCGATACGGGTTCGTCCGCCACCCATGCGTGCCGACCCGCAGTGATGTGCTGCCGATAGCGTCCGGCGCCTGCTTCGCGCACGGTCACCAGGCCCGGCTCGATCTCAACCATTTCTAGGTTGGACGCGTCCGCGGCGATGTACTTGCTCGCCCATGCTGCGAGGAGGTCTGCGGCGTAGCGCGCGTCCGCGGGCCGGGTGAGCAGGTGGTCGGCGCCGTCGAGTGAGATGAAGGACTTGGGGTGACGTGCGGCGTCGTAGATGGTGCGGGCGTTGTCGATCCCGACGATGTTGTCCTGCGGTGAGTGCATCACTAGCAAGGGGAGTGCCAACCGACTGATCCGTTCGAGCTGGGGTTGCTCGCGGATGTCGTCCAGGAATGCTCGGCGGAGCCGGAAGGGTCGACCGGCAAGGATGACGTCGGCCTCGCCGGTTGCTTCCATAGTGGCAACTGCCGCCCCGAGGAGGTTGGTGACGTGAGCTGGATCGCTGGGTGCTCCGATGGTGATAACGGCCCGCACGTCGGCAATACGATGTGCTGCGGCCAGTACGGCTGCTCCGCCGAGGGAGTGCCCGATCAGCAGCGACGGGCTCTGGTCGCGATCGCGCAGGAAGGCGGCAGCCGCGACGAGGTCGGAGACATCACAACTGAACGTGGTGTCGGCGAAGTCGCCGGGGGATTCCCCGAGGCCGGCTACGTCGAACCGAAGGACGCCGATACCGCGCTCAGTCAGTGCGCGGGCAATTCGGGTCGCCGCAACGCTGTCCTTGCCGCAGGTGAAGCAGTGGGCGAACAGCGCATAGGCGCGCGGCCTCCCGGGCGGGAGGCCGAGGCCTCCCACTAGGCGGCGCCCGCCTGAACCGTTGAACGTCACGCGCTCTGACACGGTGTCCTCCCTTGCTGCTGATCACCGGCAGCAGAGGTTTGCTGGCGGGTCGTCGAACTGGGAACCCGTCGAGACGCGGGTTGTGTTCCCGATCGCGACCGCTAATCGGGGTCTTGCGACGTGGCAAGGATAAGACACACGGTGAGGAGCTGCCCGCCACAGGTGGTCGACGGGAGCTGCCGGCCACTGAGGGGCTCGACACGGTCAGCCGGGCCGAGGGGTGTGTCGACTATCGCCCCCGCGTCCCAGCCCGACTACGACTTCGTGTCCTCCCCGTACGCGAAGACCGCTGCCACTAGGATCGCGAATTATCAACGCCACATGGCCAGATGTACACCCACACCCGGCCAGAGCGGATCGAAGGGTTACATGTCCGCGAAGTAAGTGGTCGTGAAACTCCACAAGAAGGTTGCCCGCCAACGTCAACACACGTCCCGGCAGTGGGCTCGTAAAGTCGTCGCGGGTAACCAGGTGATTGCGGTTGGTCAAGCGAAACGCGAACTGATTTCCTATGGTCAGCGGGCGCACCGAAGCGTGGTGATTGTCCCGCCCGCCGTCATCGGAACTAACTTTCCGGTGCGCCTCCTGCGGATTGATCGCGGACCGTGACCGGAACGCCGCAAGGACGATCACTGCCTTGGCCGGTTTCGACCCAACTAGTGCGGACGCTGTAAGACACGAGGGGCTCCCTTCGGGGCAGATCCGCCGTGCGAGCTGGGCTAGGAATCCCACGGATTCATCCGCGCATTGTCGCGGCGAGCACCATGTCGGGACGTTTCTCGCGGTCAGGCGGGTTCCATGGAGTATGGAACGACCCACGACCCGTCATACCGCCCCGATCGCCCGGTGCCTCGGCCGCGGCCAACTGGCCCCGCTCGGGCCGAAGGACATGGAGGCCCTGGTCGGGGAGCTCGACGAGTTGCAGCATCCCAAGGCTACCAAGGTCTTCGCCATGGGCGAGGTAGGTACCCACGTGTTCATCGTGCGCGAGGGCACCATCGAGCTGACCCGCAGCATGCGCGGCCGCCAGGTCGAGATCCTCGACCCCGACCTGACCACATCCCAGGTCGGTGCGCCCGCATGACCACCGCGTTCGTCCTCTCCGGTGGCGCCGCGCTCGGTGCCACCCAGGTCGGCATGCTCCTCGCCCTGAGCGAAGTCGGCATCCAACCCGACCTGATCGTCGGGACCTCCGTCGGGGCCATCAACGGCGGCTGGATCGCGGGACGTCTCGACCGCGACGGGTTCGCCGACCTGGCGCGCCTGTGGCAGGGACTCAGCCGCGATGACGTCTTCCCCACCCGGCCTCTGCTCTGGCTCCCGGGGTTCGCGGGCCGGCGCCGCAACCTCGTGCCCAACACCGGTCTGCGCCGCCTCATCGCTGACAACCTCCGCTTCGAGCGCCTCGAGGACGCCCCCGTCCCGCTGCACGTCATCGTCACCGACGTGCTCACCGGCGACGACGTCCGCCTGTCGACCGGCGATGCCCTCGACGCCATCCTGGCCAGTGCTGCCATGCCGGCCGTGTTCCCACCCGTACACATCGACGGTCGTGACTACGTCGACGGCGGGTTGGTTAACAACACCCCGATCTCCCACGCTGTCAGTCTCGGCGCCGACAGCGTGTGGGTCCTGTCCACCGGCTACGCATGCGCCCTCACCGAACCACCACGCGGCGTCCTCGGCATGGCACTCCACGGCCTCACCCTGACCGTCAACCAGCGCCTCGCCCTCGACGTCGAACGCTACGAGCGGACGGTCGACCTGCACGTCGTGCCACCCCTGTGCCCCATCCGCACGT
>JBDNIX010000401.1:0-3064 GCA_041688045.1 Nitriliruptoraceae bacterium | reverse complement strand
AGCAGGCGGCGGAAGACCCCGTCGACCAGTCGCTGCCCGAGGGTCAGGGTGGCGAGCAGGAACGCTCCAAGGGATGCCACGGTGATCAGCAGGTCCACACCGCTGAACGATCCGCTGAGCACGATCCCGGTCATGAGGCCGAGCAGCACCCATCCGACCAGCTCGTTGGACATCGCCACACCGACGTTGATCTGCCCGATGTCGCGGCGCATCAGGTCCATCTCGGTCAGGATGCGCCCCGAGACGGCCAGGGCGGAGATGCTGACCGCCACGGCAAGAAACAGGGCGAAATTGACCCGGCTGCCGTCGTCACCCAGGAAGCCGCCCGGCAGGATCAACCCGATGGCGTACCCGGCAGCCAGCGGAACCACCAGGCTGGCGGCTGACGTGGTCACGGCCGTGCGGCCCAATCCGCGCAGCAACTGCAGATCGGTCTCGAACCCGGTGGTGACCAGCAGCAACAGGACCCCCACCTGCGCCACCCCGAGGATCAGCGATCCGCCCACCGCGCTGTCGGGGAAGACGAAGCTCGACAGCTCCGGCAACAGACGCCCGAACAGCGACGGCCCGAGCAGGAGCCCAGCGCCGAGCTCCCCGACCACCGACGGTTGCCCGAGCCGGCGCATGAGGCCACCCAACGCCCGTGCGACGAACAACAACAGCAGCAGTTGGAGGATGAAGGGGAGCAGCACGTGCTCCGCCAGGGGTTCGAGCACGGACCGGCCCAATGATCGGAAGCCGCAGAGCCTACTGGGCTTCCGGCGACGCGAGACTGCCTAGCCCTCGTCGTCGGTGTCCCCGGGAAACACGACCGTGATGACCGTCTGTTTGGCGTGTTCCAGGAGCCATTCCGTTCCGTGACCGAGGACCGGCCGTCCGTCGACCGCACGCACGGTGGCTCCCAGGACGATCGTGTCGGCCCGCCATTCCTGCGCCGCGCTGAGCAGTTCGTCCGCCGGGACGGCCGCGTGACGGGCCTGGACGTGGCTCCCGCTACCGAACCCCGCGGCGACCTCCTGGACGCGGGCGAGCTGCCGTTCCACGGCCGGGGAGGTGTCCCCACCGGCGTCGCCGCGGGTCACCACGTGGACGGCCACCACCTCGGCGTCGAAGGACGTCGACAGCGGGAACGCGAGCTCCTCCGCCGCCCGCCCGGGCTTGGTGCCGGTGACACCCAACAGGATGCGTCGGATCTCACGACCGTCGCGGTCCTTCTCCGTGTGAATGTGTTGACCGCGGCGGACCAACAGCAGCGGGATCGGCGTGTCGGCGATGACCTTCTGGATCGGCTCCGACAGTTCGTGCGACCCGGCGTAGTCCTCGTTGAGCCCCAGCGTCAGGAGCCGGTGCCCGAGTTCAGCTTCGCCGAGGATCGACGCGGCCGGGTCCTCGCGACGGGTCTCGATCCGCAGGTCGGTCGCGCGGTGTGCGAGGGCCTGGCGCACCCCGTCGAGCTCCGGCATCGAGGTCGCCAGCCGGTCGCGGACCGACAGGATGGTCACGTGCGCCGACGGCTGGAGCAGGGCGTCGAGGACGTTCGCCGCCAGGACCGAGTTGAGCCCACCACGGGTCGGCAGCAGCGCGCTGCGCCCGTTGGCGATCACGCTGTTCTCCAGCAGTTCCTCCTGCTCGAGACGCTCCGCCTCCTCCGGCGCGGCCTTCAGACGACGCAGCACCGGACGAAGCAGCGGTGGCGCCCCCATGGATGTGGCCACGGCCAGCAGCACGATGATGGCGTAGGACACGTCGTTGAGGGCCCCCAGGGACAATCCGATGGTCGCCAACACGATCTCCATGGCACCGCGGGCGTTCAGGCCGATGCCGGCGGCCAGGCTCTCCATGGTGGACATTCCGGCGACCCGTCCACCGAGGAACGACCCGATCAGCTTGGCCGCCGCGGCAACGGCGAGCACGATGACGGCCCACAGCAGCGCCGTCGGCTCGAGCAGCACCGCCAGGTCGACGTACAGCCCGGCGGTGGCGAAGAAGACCGGCGCGAAGACGTTGTTGCTCAGTACCTCGATCGACCTGCGGACGTCCTGGCGCTGGTCGCGCGAAGGCCATCAGCAGCGTCGCGGACAGCGCGGCGCCGAACCCCCAGCCGGTTCGCCTCGTCGCCCCAGAAGATCTCCGGCATGATCCACCCGGTGCCAAACCCGAAGATCAGGGGCACGACCAGGCTGCCCGTCGACAGGGTCACGGCCGGCAACCCCAGACGGCGCAACAGGTCGAGGTCGGTCTCGAACCCCGTGACCACCAGCAGAAGCACGATCCCGAGCCAGGCGATGCCGAGGATGAGCGCGCTCTCCACCTCGCCGCCCGGGAACACCCATGCGGCCACGTCGGGAAGCACACGCCCGAAGATCGAGGGTCCCAGCACGACACCGGCACCCAGTTCCCCCACGACGCGCGGTTGCCCGAAGCGCTGGGCCAGTGAGCCCAGTCCCCGTGCCGTCGCCAGCAGCAGCACCAGCTGCACCCAGAACAGCAGGAGTTCGTGTTCCCCGACCGGGGTGAGCATCGTCATGTGACGGACTCCGGCATCTGAGGTGTCGGCGCGGTCACGAGGTGCTGGGCACGGGCGGTGTCTCGGCCAGCCAGCTCGCGACCGATCGGATGTAGTGTTCCGGGGCCTCCATCATCGGCGCGTGGCCGACCCTGTCGAGCTCCTCGACGACCCAGTCCGGGCGGAGCCGGCGGATTCGTTCGATGACCGGGCGGCCGACCAGTCGGTCCTGATCGCCCCACAGCACCAACGTCGGCGCCTCGATCCGGGCCATCGCGCCTTCGAGCCCCCTGCGGCCGATGACCGCCCGCACCAGGGATGCGGCGGCCGCGGCGAACCCGGGGAGCCGCCAGGCCTGTGAACGTCCGTACTCGACGTTCTCGAGCCCGACCGCGGACAGCTCGGCCGAGACCCGCGACGGATCGGCCATCACGTAGGCGACCGTGTCGTTGTGGACCTCCTCCGGGGTCATGCGGTCGTAGGCACGACCGAGGACGTGCTGGCCGAACCGCGGGACGAGGAATGGCCCGAACCGGATCAAGGGGTCCCGGTCGATCT
>JBDNIX010000400.1:0-3498 GCA_041688045.1 Nitriliruptoraceae bacterium | reverse complement strand
TAAGCCCTCCTGGTCCTCGGCCGTGCTGTGCATGATGGTCACCACGCCGACAGCTGACCGACGTGCCTCCACGGCCGTATCAGAGCCGTCCACGCCGGGAGCCACCTGGACGCGCAGGACACCACGCGGTTCTGCCAGCTCGCGAACAGCCGGCTCCGCGTGCACCAGCCGCCACATGATCGCGCGGGCGACGTCACCGCCGCTCAACCGCGCCCCGTCCAGCAGGTCCCAAGTCACGGCGACCACGACTTCTCCGACGACCGCCACGCGGATCGCACGGTGACGGGCAGCATCCACCAACTCGGCCACAGCGACGGGACCGTCGTCGTTCACAGTGCACGAGGTCCATTCGGCGACCGACCCCTGACCGACCTCGAACAGCGCCTCGGTGACCCACGCCGTGTCACGATGGTGCACCCACTCGGCCTTCTCGGAGTGCGGCGCCCAAGTCACGAAAGTCGGCGAAACCCCCGTCTGGAAGGGCCCAGGGGTTCCCGTGCGCCAAACCTCCCATTGGTCGATCGTCCCGAACGCCATCCCGCGTGTGTCGTCCTCAGTGCGGTCGATCAGGAAGCGCGGCACGTCGCTGGGGCGGTCCGACGTGCTGACCATCCACCGAAGCTCTTGAAGCGTCGCGGTCTGCACGTGAACTTCGCCCGTGAGAGTGCCGATGAACATGCCCTCACCGCCGATCAGGACGGCAAGCCTCGCCACCTCCGCAGACGGATCGATGTCGAGATGACCGTCCTCGCCTGCTCGGACGCTGACACCGGGGACGACGCGACGCAGTCGACGCTTCGCGCGAGACAGCTCACGCCCGTCGGGGGTCGCAACGACGCACACGGCAAGCACCAAATCGGCGGACACCCGAATGAGGAAGTCGACCGGGTCCTCGCCGTCGACCTCGCAGTCTGCCGCGTACGGGCCAAGAGCCACCAGATGTGACAGCACCTCCAGCCTCGTGGCCTGCTGCCACCGCTCGGCGACCTCTCCGTCCTCCAGTGCGAGCCTCCGCAGGATGGGGACGGCCTCAAAGACAGTGTCGAGCAGCATCCCGGGCGGGACCGGATAGGTGGCGCCGTCGATACGGACGGCGAGTACTGGACCGAGGCTGTGGCGCTGACTCGCAAGGGTCTCTGCTGCGTCCTCGAGTGGGACCGTCGTCCATGCGAGCGCCGCTCGGGCAGCTTCGGGATCGGCACAGTCCTCAACGAGGTCTACCAGCGACCGGACCTCTGCCACTGCCTCGCACTCGTCACTCGAAACCCGGACCTCAGGGTCGCGGTCGACAGGGTCCGGCGGCCACACCGGCTCCAGTCGCGCCACAGCAGCGTCGCAAGCCCGGAGCACGAGCTCGACCAGGTCGCCGATCCCGAAGCCCAGCAGCTCGTACAGGCGTGGGTCTAGCACCCGTGAGTGGAAGCGTGCCGACTCGATGATCGAAACGGGTGCCTCAAAGCCACCGGGTACGAGCCTGTACAGGCCGCCCCGCCAGCGCGACCGAACCCCGAAGCGCACATCAAGAGGAACGAAGTCCTCCAACATGGGCAACGACGCCTTGACCTCGCTCGGAATCCCGTCAAGCAGCTCTGCGAGATGCTCCGCCCCGGCCTCGACGGCACCGTCCCGCGGACGCTGCAGGATCGTGACGTACGCAGTCAGGATCGAGACCAACCGATACGACGCTGTGGGAGACAACGACGCTGCGGCCAGCACCTCCAACGCAGAGTCTCTCCGCAATCGAGTGAACGGTTCCTTCCAGGCAGCTTCCCGGCGTTCGCGCTTCTTCCGGCTTTTGCGTCCCACACAACCCCCCGAGGACAGGCGGCAACTGGCACGCCATGGTGGATTACAACTGTGACAGCCGCTCGGTTGTCAGCACCAGCTGGCTGGCTATGGGCGGTCGGGTCGCGGGCGACAGCTTTCTGGCCCCGCGCAGAACGGGGATTTCGGTGCGGATGGGCGTCGAGGGCAGAGTCGCCTCAGACCCCGGTCCGTTGGCAGTTCAGCGGCGGGACATCGCTGCCATGCCGTCTCGCTTCACGGTGAGGCGGGCGAGGTCGTCGGTGAGGGTCTGGAAGGCTTTGCGGATCGAGTCCGGGTCCGGGTGCTGCTGGTAGGTGGTGCGGGCATGGTCGATGACTGTGTCGATGCCGGCGATCGCGGCGGGGGCGTCGCGACGCAGTTGGGCCAGGAGGTCTCCGATCCGTGTCGGCGCGGTCGGGTAGGTGTCGGTCTGGGTGGTCTTGAGCCGGGTCCAGCGGGCGATGTCGGTGACGTCTTGCCTGGTGGCCCCGTGGGCGGCGATCACCTCGAGGCGCTGCCGGGTGGCTGCGGTTTCGTCGATGATGGGCCAGCGGTCGAGGGTGACGGCTTGTCCGGCCGGGTGCCGGTCTGATGCGGGCTGGTACCAGGGCAGGTCGAGGAGTTCGATGATGGCGGGTTCGCCGGCGTCGAGGGTGCGGAGGGTCCGGCCATCCACGTCGATCGGTGGCGGGTCGGTGTCGGGCCAGATGGGCCGTGCGAGGCTGGTGGCGATACGGCCCATCAGGTCCTCGACGTAGCTGTCGGGGTAGCGGGCCGGGACGGCGAGCTGGAGGCGGCGTGGGTCGGCGTGGTCGGTGAGGCCCCAGGCGACCCAGGCGTGGGTGCCGGCCAGCCGTGCCGGATGGGGCGCGTCGGGGTCGAGCCGGTCGCGGATCATGGTGACGAGCACAGTCGCGCCAGCCGTTCGAGGCCGTCAGCAGCCTGGTCTCGATGGCTGCCGTCAGCCGTGCTGAGCGCGGCGGGATCGAGCCGGGCGACCGCAGCCGCCACTCTCCAAAGGGTCACGGGAGCGAGACGTCCCCGGATCCGGTCGCGGTCCCGGTCGGGCAGGACGGTGGCCAGCGCACAGGCGTCGATAGCCGCGTCCTCGCGGCGCCGATGGCCGGTGTCGACGATGCCGATGAGGCGCATCCGACGGGCCAGGAGCTCGTCAAGCGGTGGGATGTGCAGCAGGTGGGGCGGGTCGGTCTGCACGGCCGGTCGTGGTCGCGCTGAGGGCTCGAGGACGAGCCGTTGACGCCACCGGCCGTCCTCGGCGACGAGGTCGGCGGTCCGACGTGACGGCGAGCCTGGCTGGGCGCGCAGGTGGCCGACGCGGATGCCGGCGATCCGGTGGAGCCGCTCATGTGCGACGTCGATCGGTGTGCCGCCGGGGCGCGACGGTCCCTCGGTGTACAGGATCGTGCCGGACGGGCGTCGCAGCAGCCCGAGGGCGGCCAGTGCCGCCCAGCCGTCGACCCGCCAGCCGACGTCACGCGACCAGCCAGCGAGGCCATCGACGCACGCGCGGGTGGTAGCAGGGTCCATGGCAGGCTCCCGGTTCAAAACGGTGGCAGCTCATCGTCATCGGCCGGCAGGTCGCCGACGAGTTGCGGGTAGCAGTCGGTCCAGACCTCGGCGAGCAGCTCGGAGAGGTCGAGGTGGGGCCATTCGGCGAGCAGCCGGGGGAAG
>JBDNIX010000399.1:0-6353 GCA_041688045.1 Nitriliruptoraceae bacterium | reverse complement strand
GACATCCAACGCCGATGACCGCGAACGCCGAATGTGGGTCGTGATCGTCAGCCGGGGAGGAAACTCAGGCGGAGCGTGCGCCGGGGGTTGTCGGCATTGGTGTCCACCACGACGATCGACTGCCACGTGCCGAGGGCGATGCGACCGTCGTCCACCGGGACGGTCAGGCTCGGACTGATCAACGCGGGCAACACGTGGTCGGCGCCATGACCGGGGCTGCCGTGCCGGTGCTGCCACCGGTCGTCCCGGGGGAGCAGGACATCCAGGTGGTCGGCCAGGTCGGTGTCAGATCCGGCTCCGGTCTCCAGCAGAGCCAGACCTGCCGTGGCGTGGGGCAGGAAGACGTGTAGCAGTCCGTCGCCACCGATCTCGGCCGCGAATGCCGTACACGCGTCCGTGACGTCCGTGATGCGCTCGTCGCCGGTGCTCAGGTCGATGTCGCGACGTTCCACGTCGGTCCTCCTCGCCGGTCGACGGGGTCCGGTCAGGTGGGCGGCGAGTGTACGACCACCCACATTCGGCACGTCCGCAGCCACCTCCGGCGACGTACGTTCCGGTGACGGTTCGCGCGCCGCCGCTGTGGCCGGAAGCGCTCCGTTCCTGTATCCACCGATCGACGACAGGCAGGCGGATGACCACGGCCGTGGTGTTGTTCACCCGGGATCTGCGGATCCACGACCAGCCCGCCCTGACCGCTGCCTGTGACCACGCCGACCGGGTCGTGCCGCTGTTCGTGCTGCACGACCGCATCCTCACCTCGCGCTACGCGGCCCCCAACCGTGTCGCGCACCTGCTGGAGGCGCTGCACGATCTGCGTCGCCACCTCGATGACCTCGGGGCCACGCTGGTGGTCCGTCACGGCGCCCTCACCGACGAGCTCGCCCGCATCTGCACCGAGGTGGGCGCGGACGACCTGCACCTGTCGGCGGACGTGTCGGGGTTCGCACAGCGGCGCGAAGCCGCGCTCGGACGGGTGGCGCATGACCTCGGCATGACCTTGCACACCCATCCGGGCGTCACGTTGGTCCCACCCGGTGACGTCACCCCCGCGTCCAGTGACCACTTCCGGGTGTTCACGCCCTACTGGCGCCAATGGGTCGAACAGCCGCAACGTGACCCGCTGCCCGCACCCACGATGGTGCCCATGGGTGACCTGCGCGCATCCATCGAGCCGGGCCGCATCCCGGCCCTCGACGAACTCGTCGACGGCGCCCCCGCCCCGGACCGGCTGCCGGGTGGTGAGACGGTTGCCCGTGCCCGTCTGGACGTATGGTTCGACGGGCCGATCGGGGCGTACGACGACGGCCGCAACCGGATGGCCATCGACGGCACCTCGCGGCTGTCGGCACATCTGCACGTCGGCACGCTGTCGGTCGCCGAGGTGGCGTCTCGCGTCGACCGGCGCCGTGCCGGCCATGACACCTTCCTCCAGGAGCTGTGCTGGCGTGATTACAACCACCAGCTGTTGGCGGCCCGCCCGGACATGGTGACCCAGGACTTCCGGACGCAGGGCGACCGATGGCGTGACGAGCCCGACGCCGTTGAGGCGTGGAAGCAGGGTCGGACCGGATACCCGATCGTGGATGCGGGGATGCGCCAGCTGCTCCGCGAGGGCTTCATGCACAACCGTGCCCGCATGATCGTCGCGTCGTTCCTGACCAAGCACCTGCGCATCGACTGGCGCGTCGGTGCGTGGCACTTCATGGATCACCTGGAGGACGGTGACCTGGCCAACAATTTCGCCCAGTGGCAGTGGACGGCGGGCACGGGGACCGATTCGCGGCCGAACCGGATGTTCAACCCGGTGACCCAGTCGCAGCGGTACGACCCGGACGGGACCTACATCCGTCGGTACGTCCCGGAGCTGGCCGATCTCGACGATCGCGCCGTCCACGCACCGTGGGAAACCGACGGGTCGCTCTTCGGTTCGCCCGCCACGGACTATCCGCCGCCGCTGGTCGACCACGCCGAGGCCCGCGAGCGGTTCCTCACCGACCGCGGCCGCTGACGCCTCGTCACCTACGGGGAGCTTCCAGCTACCGGTCGAGGCCCACCACCTCGACGTGGTCGATGTCGTCAGCCACCGCGATGTCGAACAGCTGGGCGTAGAAGCTCAGTTCGGACTCCAGGGCGCGGATGACGTTCTCCGCTGTGCGGAACCCGTGGTCCTCGTCCGGGAAGGTCACGTACGCGTAGGGCACGCCCCGTTCGGCCATGGCCGCGATCATCGCCTCCGCCTGTGCCGGGGGAACGACGCGGTCCCGCAGTCCCTGCAGCAGGATGATGGGGCACGACAGACGGTGGGCGTGATGGACCGGCGAGCGCTCGCGGTACCGCGCTTCTTGCTCCGGGTACGGGCCGACGAGCCGGTCGAGATACCTCGACTCGAACTTGTGGGTCTCCTCTGCCAGCGCGCTCAGGTCGCCGACGCCGTAGTAGCTGGCACCTCCGGCGAACACGTCGTGGAAGGTCAGTGCCGCCAGCGTGGTGAACCCGCCGGCGGACCCGCCCTGGATCACCATGCGATCGCTGTCGACCTCGCCGCGTTCGGCCAGGGCCTGCGCGACGGCCACGCAGTCATCCACGTCGTAGACGCCCCACATGCCGCGCAGCGCCTCGCGATACGAGCGTCCGAAGCCGGTCGACCCGCGGTAGTTGACATCCACGACCGCGAACCCGCGGCTGGTCCAATACGCGACGCCGAGCTCCACGCGTGGCGAGACGTGCGCGGTCGGCCCACCGTGCGTCTTGACGATCAGGGGCGGGAGGTCGTCGTCCGGGCCGACCACGTCGGGGTTGCGGGGCCGGTGGTACAGCGCATGCGCGGTCATGCCGTCCGTGGTCGGGAAGCTGATGACCTCGGGCTCGGACAGCCACGCTGCGTCGACGGGGAGGTCGCGGCTGACGTACTGCGACTCCCACGCGTCTTCGTCCGGCAGCCCTCCGGCAGGCACATCGAGGTGGATGACCGCGTCCGGCTGCCACGGCGAACCGCCCAGGTAGCTGATCGTCCGTCCCTCGGCGATCAGGGCCCGGCACGAGGTGTGCGGCACCGGGAGCGGTACGACGGTGCAAGCGACGGGATCCACCAGGCTGGGGCGGGTCACGGCGTGGTCGGTCGCGAGCACCGCGATACGACCGTCGTCCAGAAACCCGTACAGTGAAGCTCCCAGCTGCCAGGACGGGGCGCCGAGGTCCAGCGCCACCTCGGCGAGGTTGGTCAGCGTCGGCCGGTCGTCGCCGTCATCACCGTCGTCCCCGTCGTCCCCGTTGGCACCGTCGTCGCCGTCGACCCGGTGCAGGTTCCACCACCCGGTCCGGTCGGTGATGGCGTGCAGTCTCCCGTCCGGCGACCAGGACGGTGCCATCACGCTCTCGCTCTGCCCCGTGTCGCCGGCGACGGACCGCGGTTCGCCGATCGTCGGCCAGCCGTCGCCATCCTCCGCGACGTCGGCGATCAGCAACTCCGTGTCGTCCCACGGCATGTTCGGATGGTCCCATGCGATGTAGGCCAGCGTGGCACCGTCGGAGCTCAGTCGCGGAGAGGCGAAGAAGTCCCGGCCGCGCGCGATGATCCGCACGTCGTCGTCGCCCGAGCCATCGGCCGGCAGGACCACCAGTTCGTTCAGCACGCCCTCGGCCGTCGGGCCATCGTGGCGTTCGCGGACGCACACGATCCACTGACCGTCCGCGGTGATCTGCAGATCGGCGTAGCGCAGCGCGGCGTCCTCCACCGGCGCCGGTGTGATCGGGTGTGCAACCTCGGCGCCCGGATCACGGCGGTATATGCGCTGATCGGCGAAGTTGGTGAACCACAACCCCCCGTCGACGACGAGGTAGCTGCCACCGCCGTACTCGTGCACCCGCGTGCGGGCATTCGCCTCGGCCGGTGTGAGCTCGGTCACCTGCCCGTCGGCGGTCCGTCGCATCACCGCCTGGCGGCCGCTCTCCGAGGGCCGGGATTCTAGCCAGCAGAGTGCATCGCCGTCCCGCTGTAGTTCGCCGAGGCCCTTTGCGCCCCCAATCAGCAACTCCGGCGTGAGCGCGGACGGCCACGTCCCGTAGGCGGCGGTGGTGGACATGGGCGGCTACCTCGGTTCGGGGGAATGCTGCGAATGTACGTCCAGTGAAGCGAACTGACGCCTGGAAGGTCTGTTGGCTTCAGCGCCGGCCCGCCGGTGCTGCGAACGTACGTCCGGTGAAGCGAACTGACGCCTGGAAGGTCGGTTGGCTTCAGCGCGCGCCCGCCGGTGCTGCGAACGTACGTCCGGTGAAGCGAACTGACGGGTGGAAGGTCGGTTGGCTTCAACGCCCGCTCGCCGGTGCCGCGCCCGCCGGTGCCGCCCGCCGGTGCCCCGCCCGCCGACCTCGCGCGCCCCGTCCGGCCCGTAGCCGACGGGCGGCGAGTCCGAGCTAGCCTGCACCTCGACGTCGGAGTCGGTTCGATGTCGGCGCCGGCCCGGCGCCGGTCATCGCCGGCGCAGGAGGCGGTCATGCACCTGGACGGTTCCCACGTCGCACTCGTCACCGGGGGCGCGTCCGGCCTCGGTGCCGCGACCGTCCGGCGGTTGCACGCGGCCGGCGCCAACGTGGTGCTGGTCGACCTACCGTCCGCGGACGGTGGCGCCGTGGTCGACGACCTGGGGGACCGGGCCACGTTCGTGCCCGCCGACGTGACCGATCCCGACGGGGTCAGTGAAGCCATCGGGCAGGCGCGGGAGCTCGGGACGCTGCGGGTCGCCGTGAACTGTGCGGGGGTTGGATGGGCGGCCCGGGTGGTCGGCAAGGACGGACCCCACGATCTCCAACTGTTCCAGAAGGTGATCGCCATCAATCTCGTGGGGACGTTCAACGTCCTGCGGTTGGCGGCTGCCGCGATGGTCGACAACGATCCGGTCGACGGCGATCGTGGAGTGATCGTCAATACCGCGTCGATCGCCGCCTACGACGGCCAGATCGGCCAGATCGCCTACAGCGCGTCGAAGGGCGGCGTGGTCGGGATGACGCTGCCCGCGGCGCGCGACCTCGCCCGCCATCAGATCCGCGTGCTCACGATCGCGCCCGGCACCTTCGACACTCCCATGCTGGCGGGCCTGCCCGACGAAGCCCGTGAGGCTCTGGCCGAGGACATCCCGCACCCCCACCGACTGGGCCGCCCGGACGAGTACGGGTTGCTGGTGCACCAACTGGTTCAGAACCCCTACCTCAACGGCGAGGTGGTCCGTCTGGACGGTTCCCTGCGCATGAAACCCCGGTAGAGGCGGCCGCTACGCTCGGTTGCCGGACGGGAGGTGCGGCCGGTGACCGATCCACACGGAGATGGAACGAGCGAGCTCGGGGAGCTGACCCCCGCGCCGGCCGAGCCTGGCCAGAAGCAGCGCCACGGTGATCGGCTCAGCGGACTGGATGCCGCATTCCTGGAGATGGAAACACCGACGCTGCACATGCACGTCGGCGGCCTGTTCATCTTCGACCCGCCAGAGGACCGCACCGACTTCACGTTCTCGCGCTTCCTGCAGGTCGTGCGCTCCCGGCTGCACCTGGTTCCGCGCTACCGGCAACGCCTGGCCTACCCCTCGTTGCGGGTCGGCAATCCGGTGTGGGTCGACGACCGGCACTTCGACCTGTCGTACCACGTGCGTCACGCTGCCCTACCGGTACCGGGTACCACGCAACAGCTGACCGAGTACTGCACCAGGATCCTGTCCCGGCAGCTCGATCGGGACCGGCCCCTGTGGGAGCTGTACGTGGTCGAGGGCCTCGAGCACGACCGCATCGCGATCCTCGGCAAGAGCCACCACGCGATGGTGGACGGTCTGGCGGGCATCGATATCGCCACGGTGATGCTCGACGTGACGGTGGACCAGTCCGCGACGATCCCGGACCCGGTGCCGTGGAAGCCACAGCCCACGCCGACCGCAGCCGAATTGGCCGCGGATCAGGCGCTCAGGGTGGTAACCAGCCCGACCGAATTGTTCGACGCAGCGCAGCGCATCGCCCAGGCGCCGCTCAAGACCGCCCACCGTTTCGCGACCGTGGGTCGCGGCGTGGCCAAGGTGGTCCGATCCAACCTCACGAAGCCCGCACCTCGGTCCCTGCTCAATCAGCCGCCGGGGACCCACCGTCGGTTCTCCATCCAGCGGGTCGCCCTGGACGATGTCAAGAGGATCAAGAGTGCGTTCGGCACCACGGTCAACGACGTCGTGCTGGCCGTGGTCGCCGATGCTGTCGGTCGGTTCCTGCGGGACCGCGCGGCCCGGACCGACGGGCTGTGGCTCCGGGCGATGGTGCCGGTGAGCACCCGGTCGGGATCGGAGTCCCACCAACTCGGCAATCGCGTGGTCACGTCGTTC
>JBDNIX010000398.1:0-10223 GCA_041688045.1 Nitriliruptoraceae bacterium | reverse complement strand
TCCCTCTCGATCGACGGTCGGGACCGCGGACCGCTCCTGCGCAATCGGGCCGGGCGTCGCATGACCGGCTACAACGTGCACTACCGGGTTGCCGCGCTTGCCCGTGACGCAGCGATCCCGGTGCGCCCCACACCGCACGGGCTACGGCACTCGGCGATCACCATCGGACTTGACGCGGGCGTGTCGCTGCGCGACATGCAGGACTTCGCCCGGCACGCCGATCCCAAGACCACCCGCCGCTACGACCGTTCCCGACACGCGCTCAACCGCCACGCGACCTACGCGATCGCCCACTACCTGGCCGGCGGCAACTGAACAACCCGTTCATACCACGGTCCTGCAGGCCAAGGGCCGCGTTGAGGGCGGCGTCCTGACAAGGCTCGGGTGACACTGGTAGACGATACCGGATACGCTATCGTCTGGTGGAAGGGGTTCCGATGGATGCAGGAACACTGCTCCGGCTGCGGCGTCGTGCTCACGGCCTCTCGCAACGTGAACTCGCTCTGCGCGCCGGCACCCGCCAGGCCACGATCAGCCGCATCGAGAACGGCCACGAAGTCCCGACCGTTCAACGCCTCGACCAGCTGCTGACCGTGCTCGGCGAACGCCTCGAACTCCACGCCGTTCCGCTCGACACCGAACGTCCCGCCGCTGACGTGCACGCCGACCAGGCCAAGTCGATGACGACGCGGCTCGAGGATGGCTTCGCGCTGGCGTCCTTCGCCAGCCAACTCGCCAGCAGCGCCCACCGATGACACTCGACCCTGCGCGCGTCTTCGCCACGCTCGAACGGCACGGCGTCGACTACGTGACGATCGGCGCCTTCGCGGTCATCGCCCACGGCTACGTACGCGCCACCGCCGACATCGACCTCGTGGCGCGACAGGATCGCGAGAACTTCGAACGGCTTGCGGCCGCCTTCGCTGAGCTGCGCGCCCGACTCCGCGGGGTTGACGCGCACCTGCTCGACATCGACCCCACCGATCCGGACACGCTGGCTAACGGTGCCAGCTTCACACTCGACACCGACGCCGGTCCGGTCGATTATCTCAACGACGTCCCTGGAGCCGCCGAGTACGTCGACCTGCGATCCCGATCCGTAGAAACCACCGCCGCCGGCGTCACCATCCGCGTCGTCGGACTCGCAGACCTCATCCGGATGAAGCGAGCCTCCGGCCGCCCGCAAGATCTCCGAGACATCGCCAATCTCTCGCCACCCCCCGAGAGCAACGAGTAGCCGCACACCCCTGTGGGCACACCGCTGCCTGCCACGGTCCTGCGGGCCAAGGACCGCAGTCGCGAGGGCAGAAGGCTACGGAAGACGACCGTCCCGAAGTCCCCCAATGGCGCGGCTGGGTGAGCGCGCCGACTCGCCCGCAGCTGCGGTGCCGCTGAACACCCGTCCGTTATGTCTCGCGCACGCAAGAGGGTGCCCGGACCCAAACGAGAGCGGGGGTCCCTGGTGCCGCGTATACGCTACATATGAGCTACAATGCAGCGCCTCGGGGAAAGGGTTGTTGATGGCTGCTAGGAGTACATCGTTCCGTCTCGGCGACGAGGCCCGGCTGCGTCTGCACGAACGCGCTGAGCGTGAGGGCATCAGTGCAACGGCGCTGCTCGAACGACTCATCATCGAGGGCGTGGACACCCTGGTGCACCCGGGGATCGTCTACCGGGGTTCCAACCAGGACCGTCGTGCCGGGCTGGCTGCCGGGCCTGACGTCTGGGAGATTGTCGCGCGGCTGCGGGAACTCGAGGGCAGCGAAGAGGAGCGGATCGCGACCCTGGCTTCGGAGACCGACCTGCACCCTCGACAGCTGCGTGCCGCTTTGGAGTTCGCCGCCCGGCATCCAAAGGAGATCGAACACCGGATCGCTCGCAACCAGCGGGCGATCGCCGAGAGCCGTGAGGCAGCCGAGCAGCGCCAGGCGCTGCTGGCGTGAGGTTTCTGCTCGACGAGATGTTCTCGCAGGTCGCGGCCACCGTGCTGCGCGATGAGTTTGAGCATGATGCGTTTCACGTCAGCGACGTGGGTCTACACGGCGCCGATGATGTGGCGGTCGCGATGTTCGCGCGCAGCGAGCACCGTTCAGTAGTGACCGAGAACATCCGTGACTACGCGCCAGAACCCGACCTGGTGCTGGTGTGCATCCTCAAGCGCAAGCTGCCCTCCGGCGGGGCCCAAGCGCGAGCGCTCGCCGACCTGCTCGACCGCTGGGCGAAGGACAACCCTGATCCCTACGTCGGCCAGCACTGGCCGACTTGATCAGACAGCCCTCAACGCAATCTCCCAATCAACCGCGAACGCGGTGTGCGATCGCGCGCCAGAGCCTGGCATCTGGTAATCCGCTCTCGCCGCAGTTGGTGCCCGACGCAAGTCGCTAGTGGTCGATGAAGTTGACCCAGATAGTGGCCCAGTACGGCACCAGCAGGTCGACGCCGTCATCGGCGGGCAGGTCCGAAACGTCGCCGTCGTCGCGACCGGAGACGTGCCACTCTATGGGGGCAGCCTCGACCGCTCCCTGAAGGACGCCTCCGCTGACACGTGGGAGTGCCCCGTGTTTGGTTGACGGTGGTTGTGGGGATCATGCGGCTCGGGCACGGAAGGATCGTCCGATAACCGCCGTATCAGCTCGGTCTCGGAACTACCGACCGCCCGCATCAGGATCGGTCTGCGCTTCGAGAACAGCGGTGCCCAACCCCGGTCCTTGCGGCGAAGGACCGCACTCCGGGCGACGCGCTGACGTAACGCGCGGGTAGCGACAACGGGCGTTTTCGCCACCTGGGGAAGCCGTGCCTCGAGGACAGGCGAACGTGCGCTCGCTCACGCATCACCACCATCCGCTATCGTTTCGATAGCAAATGGGAAGGTGAGCGAAGTTGGGCGACCTACTGATCCGAGGGATCTCACCCACGACGCATGACGAGCTCAAACGGCGAGCGCAGGAGTCCGGCGTCAGCCTCCAGACCTACGTCGCGTACCTGCTCGAACGCTCCACCGCGGTTCCATCGCTTGCCGACTGGATCGGGCAGCTCGACGACCTGCCACGACACCGGGACGCTTCTGGCGCAGCAGCGCTACGCGATGCTCGCGATGAGCTCCCGTGATCTACGTCGTTGACGACGTGTCCCCATCACCGGCGCGCTACTTGAGGCTGCCTGGCGGATGCGCGACAACATCGCGGCGCGGGATGCGCTGTATGTCGCGGCTGCTCGCGGTCTTGGCTGCGCGCTGCTGACGACCGATGATCGTCTCGCCCGGGCGGTGCCAGACCTCGCGGTCCCGCTCGCCTGACGACCACGACACGACCGACCCGGCGCAGCACGGCTCAGCGACAAGCGCCACCACGCTGTCGTCGTGTTCCGGACCTGCCCTCCGCCACAGGGCACACCTTCGGCGCTTTTGCGGAAGCACCGGCGAAAACGGGGGTTCTAAAACCTGGCACCAACCGCCGTTGAGTCTCTCGGTCGCCAGACCGCTGCGTCGCCAAGCCAGTAGCCGTCCGTGGCCCCGGGACCGACAGCCGTTGACCCCGGCCTTTGCGGCGTTCAGCCGTAGCGGTCCTGCGGGCCAAGGTCCGCGTTGCAGGCGGCGCGCTGACAGAGCGCGCCGGTTGCGATTCCGGGCGTTCGTTGGCGATGGTTGCTGCGCCGATGCCGGCAGCGGCCGAGTGCTTGTTCGCTCAGTCAGTAGCGATGGGAAGCGTCCGCAATCGGATGCGTTCGGGTGTCACGCTGGCGATGGCCCCATGGTCGAGTTCGCCCGCGACACGTCTGACGGCCGCGGCTATGAGTTCCGCTTGCTCCTCGGGGTGAGGTGGTCTGAGGACCGAAGCATGAGCACCGACGGCCGGTGGTGTCCTCGCAGCGCCAGCAAGGTTCCGAAATCAGCGTCCGCGGTCACGATGACCGAGCCGTCGTCAGCGGCAACACGCAGGATCACCTCGTCGTTCCTGCTGCCGAGTCCGACGGCGGTGACGTGGACGGCATCGTGTCCAGCATCGCGCAAGATGTTGGCGACCCGGGCTGAGAGGTTCTCGTCTACGAGCAGCTTCATCCGGCCGCGGTGAGTGGGATCTCGCGCTCGCGGGTGTAGGCGGCGGCGTACTCGAGTGCTGCGAGCACATCGTCTCGTTCGAGTTGCGGGTAGTCCTCGATGACCTCATCGATGGACCGTCCCGCAGCGAGCTGACCCAAGACCGCGCTCACGGTGACACGGGTGTCACGGAGGCGGGGCAACCCCTGCATCCTCGCCGGGTCGCTGGAGATCCGCTCGAAGCTCATTCGGCCAGGGTAGGTCATCGAGACCGACATCGAGCAGCGCATCCAGGCCCGGTTCGCCCGAGATCCCGATCGGCTCACCACGGTCCTGCGGGCCAAGGGCCGCACTCGCGGGTGGCGTGCTGGCGCGACGTGCGGGTGGTCCTAACGGGTGCGCAGGCGTAGTCGACTGGTCGGCATACGGGATCGCTCTGGAGAGGTTGATGGATGGCTGGTCGGCGATGTCACGGGTGTTCTGGATCGAGTCGGTCGAGTGTTGCGGTGATGACCGTGAGGGCATCGGCGGCTCCGTTGTGTGCGCCCTTTTCGAAGTCGTGGTCGATGCTGGCCATCTGGTTGGTGACGTGGGCGAAGCACACGACCTTGTTGCCGGTCGCGGTTGCGAAGGCATAGAGGCTGGCGGCTTCCATCTCGACGGCGGCGACCCCGTTGCGGGTGTGGCGGTCGATGGCGTCCTGGGTTTCGCGGAAGGGCGCGTCGGTGGTCCAGCTGACGCCGGTCCGGATCCGGACACCGCGCGGGTTGAGATCAGCCAGTGTCTGTGCGAGGTCGGTGTGGAGGCGGGCTTGGTCCCCAGGTGGTAGGTAGTGGTAGCTGGTTCCCTCGTCTCGGATCGCGTGGGTGATCAGCACGACGTAGGGCGGGGACGCCACGGGAGCGAGCTGTCCGGCGGACGTGACACTGATCAGTAGCTCGCAGCCCGAGGCGGCGAGCTGTTCGGCGACGAGCACGGCGTAGGGGCCTCCGACCACTCGGGGGATGATGCCGACGCGGTGGCCGGCGATCGTGGTGAGCAGCATCCGGCTGTGGTAGCAGGCCCAGCTGGTGGACCAGTCGGCGTGGCCGGTGGCGATCAGGTAATCGGCGATGTCACCGTCGGGATCGAGCAGACACACCGGTGGGACCGGTTCGTCGGGCAGATGTTTCTGGCGTCGGGCTTCGCGTAGCAGGCCCGCGGCGGTGAAGACCGAGGGCTGGTCGTGGTCGCGGTGGTCGAGCAACGGGGGCTGGATGACGAGGTCCGTTCGCGTCGGGCTGGTGGCCGTGACGGGCGATGGCGGTGCGGTCGATGTGCTGTTGCTACCGGGTCGTTCGGCCCGTTCGGGGTGGGGCGTGGGCAGGTAGGTGTGGCCGTGCTGCCGATGGAAGTGATGTGGGTGAACGTGCTGATGATCATCAACGGTGCCGCGTACGGCTCGGAGTTGCCGTTCAACGGGTTGCGGCTCGCGAAGACGCTCGCAAAGCGTGCCGAGGTGGAGACGATGCGGGTGTTTCTGATGGGGGATGCGGTGGTGTCCGCGCTCGCGGGTCAGGATCTACCGGAGGGCTACTACCACTTGGATCGGATGGTGCGTTCGGTGGGGCGTCGCGGTGAGGTTGGGTGCTGTGGGACCTGCATGAACGCCCGCGGGATCGGTGACGCGCAGTTGGTGGACGAGGCGTTCCGATCCTCGATGGACCAGCTCGCCGACTGGACACTCGAGGCCGACCGGATCGTGACGTTCTGACTCACGGCTCGATGGTGCCGCCGCTGCGCCGCCATTCGAACAGGCCCTCCTCGAGGCGCAGCGCACGGCGGCCGCGGGCCTGCAGCGCGCGGACGGCATCGTCGGCGTAGACGCAGTAAGGCCCTCGGCAGTAGGCCACGACATCGCCCTGGTCGGGAAGTTCGTCGAGCGCGACATCCAGCCGGTCGGGGGGCGTCGAGATGGCGCCGGGAATGTGTCCGGCGACGTACTCCGCGTCCGGACGCACGTCGATGAGCACCACCTCGCCCCGTTCGAGGCGCGCGAGCAACTCGTCGCGGGTGATAGAGGCGAGCTCGTCTCGGTCGCCGAGGTAGGCCGTTGCGAGCTCGTCCAGGTCGTCGAGTTGCTCGGCGGCGAGATCACGAAGCGCGACCCAGGCATCGGCCACCGTGGTGGACGCGAGCCGGTAGTGGATGCGGGTGCCGGCACGCCTGGTGGTCACCAGCTGCGCCCGGGCGAGCGCTCGCAGGTGATGGGAGGTGTTCGCGGTCGACTGGTCGATCTCTCGGGCGATCTCCTCGACGGTGCGTTCTGCCTGAGAGAGCAGATCGACGATCTCGACGCGCCGGCCCGATGCGAGCGCCCTTGCGATGCTCGCGAACCCGTCGTAGAGCGCGTCCTTGGCCTCCCGGCGAGACACGTTCTTGGTGGTCATGACCGCCTCCTGTTCGCACCCAGCGTAGCCGTTATTCAAACGTCGGCTTGACTTTGGGCCGCCCGCCCGTCACGCTTCTGTTCAAGTCGATGTTTGAATAGATGGAGATAGTCGTGGATGTAATCCCGCTGGTGGACGAGGGGCTGGGCAACAGCGCCTACGTGGTGGATCTGGGTGATGGTGGCGCGCTGGTCATCGACCCGGAGCGTGATCCGCGGCCCTATTTGGGCGAGCTCGCCCGGCGTGGACTCGTCCCACGGTTCGTGGTGGAAACCCACCTGCATGCCGACTTCGTCTCCGGTGGTCGCGAACTCGTTGGTGCCGGCGCGGAGCTTCTGGCCCCGGCTGGCAGCGAGCTCACCTACGCCCACCGGCCGTTGTGTGACGGTGACGAACTCGAGCTGGGTGGGCTGACGCTCGAGGTCATCGCCACGCCCGGGCACACCCCGGAGCACCTCGCCTACCTGCTGCACGATGCAGGCCGTCCGGTGGCGCTGTTCTCCGGTGGGACGTTGATGGCGGGTGGGGTGGCGCGTCCGGATCTGCTGTCGGCCGACCAGACCGAGCCGCTGGCGCGCGCGGCGTACCGTTCCATTCACCAGCGGCTGCTGAGGTTGCCCGACGAGCTGGCGGTGTACCCGACCCACGGTGGCGGGTCGTTCTGCTCGGTGGCCGGTGGTGGCGAACGCACCACCACCATCGGTAGGGAGCGCGCCTCCAACCCGATGTTGGCCGACGATCCGGACGAGGACACCTTCGTGGCCCGGCTGCTGTCCGGGCTCGGTTCGTATCCGCCCTACTTCCTCGAGCTCCGCGACGTCAATCGGGACGGCCCGGCCGTCCACGGGCCGATACCAACGTCGTTGCCGCAGCTGGACCTCGAGACCTTCGATGCGGCGGTGGCCGAGGGCGCCGAGGTCGTCGACGTCCGCCAGATCGGCCCGTTCGCCGCGGGCCACGTCCCCGGAGCGCTGTCGAACCCGTGGCGAGCCCAGTTCGCGACCTGGCTCGGCTGGCTGGTCGGTCGCACCCACCCGGTGGCGTTCATCGCCGATGAGACGGTCGACCGCAACGACCTGGTGTGGGCGGCGCACACGATCGGGTTCGAACGTCTCGTCGGCGAGCTGGCCGGCGGTGTCCACACCTGGCAGGACGCCGGCCGCCGGCTTGTCACCGTCCCGCTGGTGGACTCCACCGGCGCGGACGGCCGTGAGGTCCTCGACATCCGCCAAACGAGCGAGTTCGCTGCCGGTCACGTGCCGGGAGCGCTGAACGTCGAGCTCGGCGCGCTGACCCAGCTCTCCGAACACATCCCCGACACCTCGCTGCTGGTGCACTGCGGACATGGCGAGCGGGCGATGTCTGCGGCGAGCCTGCTGCAACGCGCCGGCCACCACGACCTCGCGGTGTTGGCCGGCGGACCCGACGAACTCGGCGAGCTCGAGACCGGAGCCGGGCCGTGATCCGCACCGATCGCAAGCCCCTGCAGCTGGGGTTACGCGAGAACCTGCCGCAGTTCGTGCTGCTGGTCGCGGTCAACGCGCTGGTCGGCGGCATGGTCGGCATGGAACGCACCGTGCTGCCGCTGCTCGCCGAGCAGGAGTTCGGCCTCACCGCCTACACCGCGATGCTCACCTTCATCGCCGCGTTCGGGCTCACCAAGGCGATCGTGAACTACTTCGCCGGCACCCTGGCCGACCGGTTCGGACGCAAACCCGTACTGCTGGTGGGCTGGCTGTTTGCGATCCCGGTGCCGCTGCTGCTGATCTGGGCACCGAGCTGGGGCTGGGTCGTGTTCGCCAACGTGCTGCTGGGCGTCAACCAGGGCCTGGCCTGGTCGATCACCGTGGTCATGAAGATCGACCTGGTCGGCCCCGCCAAGCGTGGCACCGCGATGGGGTTCAACGAAGCCGCCGGCTACG
This sequence comes from Nitriliruptoraceae bacterium, assembly GCA_041688045.1. GTDB lineage: Bacteria > Actinomycetota > Nitriliruptoria > Nitriliruptorales > Nitriliruptoraceae > CSSed11-175R1. Next base: position 1,836 of record JBDNIX010000398.1, on the reverse strand, counting down.
GCGCCGTGGCCGTGGCCGCCTGGGCCACCGGCGCGATCGCCGAGACCGCCGGGCTACGCCCCGCCCCGTTCCTGCTCGGCCTCGCGTTCGCCGCGCTCGGCATCGGCCTCTCCTCGGTGTTCGTGCGCGAAACCGCCGGTCACGTCGCCCACGAGGTCGCCAACCACACCGTCGGAGCTAACGGGCACGACGGCGACCTGACCGCCCGGCAGGTCTTCGCGCTCGGGACCTGGCGCGATCCGTCACTGTCGTCGGCCAGCCAGGCCGGCCTGGTCAACAACCTCAACGAAGGCATGGCCTGGGGCCTGTTCCCGGTGTTCTTCGCCCTCGGTGGGTTCGAGCTGTCGACCGTCGGGCTGCTGGTCGCGATCGCCCCGGCCGTGTGGGGCGTCGGGCAGCTGTTCACCGGTGCGCTCTCCGACCGGATCGGCCGCAAGTGGCTGATCGCCGGCGGCCAGTTCACCGAAGCCGCCGGCCTGCTGGTGATTGCCCTGGGAGACAGCTTCGCCGTCTGGGCCGCCGGGAGTGCGATGTTCGGTGCTGGGACCGCGATGGCCTACCCGACCCTGATTGCCGCGGTCGGCGACGTCGCCCACCCCGCCTGGCGAGGTGCAGCAGTAGGCGTCTACCGGCTGTGGCGCGACATCGGTTTCGCCGTCGGTGCCGTGCTCGCCGGCACGCTCGCCGACCTTTACTCGCTCCAGGCCGCCATCATCGTGGTCGCCGCCATCACCGCCGCGTCCGGCCTGGACGTCACCCTGCGCATGACCGAGACCCACCCCCGAGAAGCACGGACGACGAGACCCAAGGCCACCACGAGGCAGCCGTGAGCGACGACCCCGACGCCTCCGGCACGCTCGCCCCGTTGAGCTCATACCCGAGGCACCGCACCTACAGATAGAGCACCCACAACCGCAGCCGTAGCAGTTCGGTCTCAGAACCACCGACCGCGCACATCAGGAGCGGCCTGCACGTCGAGAACAAACGCTGCCAACCCCGGTCCTTGCGGCGTTCAGCCGTAGCGGTCCTGCGGGCCAAGGCCCGCACTGCACGGTCGATACGACGCGGACGCGATGTCTGTGCGCAGCTGCAGTGGTGCGGGTAGGTCTTCGCGAGACTCGTCACCGTGCAACCATCTGTATCGCGAGGGCGTCTCATCTGGTGTGGTGGACAGGAGTAACGATGAGCGCAAGCGGGCGGAGAACGGTCGTGACGGTGATCGCGACGGCGCTGGTTGTCGCCCTCGTCACGGCGTGCGGCGCCTTCGGCAGGACTGAAGGTCGAGGGCCCGTATCGCTCGCTGGCCGGGGTGTTGACGTCATCGAAGGGGACACGCTGCTCCTGACCGTCCCCTCCTGCTATGGGAATCCGGAGCTCACCAGCCTCACACAGGACGATCAAGCCGTCACCGTTGAGATCGTCACGACCGTTGGCGACCAGCCAGACTGTGCGGACGGACTCCGAGTCGAGCTTGACGAGCCGCTCGGCAACCGCCGAGTCATCGATGCGACATCCGGTGAGGCGCTGCGGATCACCGCGCGCTGAGCCTTCCAAGCGGTCGCTGCGAGTGTCCGTTCAACAGGCGGTCGCAACACCTCGCTGACCGGTGGATGATCCGTGTGGGTTCCCCCGAAGTAGCAGGTGAGTGGGGAGCCACAGGGGCCTGTCCTGACCTCGGTTGACGACGGTCCTGCGGGCCATGGGCCGTACTGAACGAGATGCGGCGACAAGGCGCGCGGTGAGCATCTACGGTGCTGCAGTCCGGTTCCACGCCCTTGCCGCGACGTCATGGACCGGTAGGGTGACGAAACGCGCACGATCGGGGAATCGCTCATG
>JBDNIX010000397.1:0-4491 GCA_041688045.1 Nitriliruptoraceae bacterium | reverse complement strand
GTCGGGTCGGGCACAGGTCTCGGCGTCGGGTCGGGCACAGGTCTCGGCGTCGGGTCGGGCACAGGTCTCGGCGTCGGGTCGGGCTCCGGCGTCGGCGTGGGGTCGGGCTCCGGTGGGATCGGAGGGGCCGGATCCGGTGTGGGAACCGGCTCTGGAACCGGCGCGGGATCCTGCTCCGGTGTTGGCATGGGTTCGGGCAGCGGATCGGGGTCACGGGTCGGGGCAGGCGGCGGCACGCTCACCGCGGTGAACCCGGTGCGCGACATCGCCACGGTCGCCTCGTCATGCAGGATCTGGGTGTCCGCGTCGCCCGGATCCCGGTGTTCGGCGTACCGATCCGCAGCATCCAGGTCCTCGGCGGCGAGGCGGCCTTCAGCGCCGGGCTCCTCTGCAGCGGGCTCGTTGTCGGCGGGCGGGGCATCAGCGGCAGGGGCATCAGCCGCAGGGGCCGGCGCAGCGTCCGCCGAACCACCCACGCCCAGGTGACGGGCGAACGTGTCGTCGACGAGGATCACCTGCGCCTGGGTCCCGACGGCCTCGACCGCGTCCAGACCCGCGATCAATTCCACCCGGGAGGTCCGGTCGCGTTCGGCCACGATCAACAACTGGTCGAGCACCAGCGACGCTCGGACGACCGGCCGGCTGGCGGCCATCGGCAGGGCGACGAGCAGCACGTCCAGGTCGCGCGGGATCCAGCTCCCGGCCTCGACGAACGCCCGGAGGGCCTCTTTGGTATCGCGTCCGGGTCCCAGGTGGGCCAACCGCATCTGTGGGTCCAACTCCACCACCGACGTCAGCTTGGCTCCCTGCCGGACCATGTCCAGGAAGCCCGGCTGGTCATCCCCGCCGCCGGTCAGGTCCAGGGTCAGTACCGACGTGCCATCCTGTGCCAGGCATCGGCCCACGCTCTCAACCCATGCGCCCGACCGACGTCCGTCGCCCGTTGCCGCCGCGACACCCAGCATGAGCGTGCGTCCGGGTGGTCGGACGTCATCGATGGCGGCTGCCAGTTCCGTGGCGCCCCCCACGTCGGCGCGACTCGGAAGGACAGCGACCAACTCGCCGCCAGCAGCGCGGACATGCCGCGGTCCGCGCACGGTCAGATCCGCCGAATCCAGAGCGATGAGCACCGCGATTCCCACCAGCAGCGAGGCCACGGCCACCGCAGCGCCGACGGCTGGCGTCGGCGGCAGCACCCCGGGCGCGATGATCGCCACCGCGATGGCACTGACCACGAGCAGGCCGACGGTGATCAGCAGGGCTCGTCGCCGCTGATCGATGAGGTCGAGCCCCTCGAACAGCCACCCCGGTGGCCGCGAGCGACGGGCGCGATCGGAGGTAGGCACATGGGTCATCACACGATGAGCGTAGCGTCCACGGGGCGGCGTTCCGTGGAGCGTCAGCCTCCCGAACGGCCACGGCGTAGGCTCGCGGAAGCCGTTCTTCTGACCAGTCACATCGAGGAAGCACGATGAACCCACCACGCTCGGTCACGATCGTCGGCGCCGGGGTGATGGGCCGGGGCCTCGCGTACATCAGCGCCGTCGCGGGGTCACCCACCAGGCTGGTGGATCTGGACGAGCAACAGCTCGCCGACGCGGTCCGGCGCATCCACCTCGACGTCACTGCGGGGGTCGACCGTGGCAAGGTCGATGGGGCGACCGGCGAGCGGGCCCGTGAGCTGCTGGAGACCACCACCGACCTGGCCGCCGGATGCGACGGCGCCGACCTGGTCATCGAGGCGGTCGTCGAGCGGATGGACGTCAAACACCAGGTGCTGCGGACCGCAGAGTCGGCGGCTGCGGACGATGCCGTCCTTGCGACCAACACCTCGGCCATGTCGATCACGGAGATCGTCGCGTGCTTGGACGACCCCTCGCGCGGGGTGGGGATGCACTTCTTCAACCCCGTGCCGAAGATGAAGTTGTGCGAGCTGGTGCGCGGGCTGCAGACGTCCGCGTCGACGATGGACCGCGCCGAGGCCGCCGCGCAGGCCATGGGCAAGCAGACGGTCCGGATCGAGGATCTCCCGGGATTCGCCACCTCGCGGATCAACGCGCTGATCGGCAACGAGGCGATGCGCATGCTGGAGGAGCACGTCGCCTCGCCGGCCGACATCGACACGGCGATCAGGCTCGGTCTCAACCACCCGATGGGGCCGTTGGAGATGGGCGATCTGGTCGGCTGGGATACGCGCTTGGACATCCTGGAGTACCTGGGCAGCACGTTGGGTGAACGCTTCCGGCCCACGAACCTCCATCGGCGCATGGTCGCTGCGGGCCGACTCGGCCGGAAATCGGGCCACGGCGTCCACCGCTACGACGACGACGGCAACCGCATCAGCGAGTGACGGGTGCTGGTCGCGCTTGGGTCGCGCTTGGATCGCGGCGGGTCGCGCCGGGCAGCGCTTGGCCGCGCCGGGCCGCCATCCGCTGAAGCCAACCGACCTCCCGGCGGTCACCCCACTTCACCGCCCGCCGGCGCCCGCGAACGGGACGGCGGTTCCACCACTACGGCCCTCGCACTCTCCTCAGCCTGGCGCGCACCTGGTCGGCCGGCATCAGCGCGCGCCCGATGGACCGCCCACAGCAACGCTGGCGGCGCCGCTTCCGCGGCGGCATCGAGCAACCGGACATCCCCGTGGACCACCCCGCCGAAGAGCAGACCCTTGGCGACGTGGAAACGACTGCCGGCCGCATAGTCCGGCGCAAAGCGCGCGATGCCGGCGTCCTCGTCCCAGACCGGCAGGCCCGCGGAGGACGGCTTGGACCCACGCAGCCAGGCGCTCTCCACCTCGACCCATCGCAGCCGGAGCCGCTGACGTGCCGCCCGGGGGCCGACGGGCAGGTCCGCGACAGCCCGTCGGGCTGCCTGCAACCTCGAGGTAGTCCGCGACCGATCCCGAAGTCCGATCGCGTCCGCGGCCAGCGAAATCCGAAGCATGGCGGCGTCGACGGGATCGTCCGCTCGCACGAGCGCACCCCATTCGACGGCTTCCGCTTCCGCGTGACGGCCGAGCTCACGGAGGAGCCGACCGCGCTCGGCGGAGATCCACGGATCCAGCTCGGGCAATCGGACGCGGTCGAACGACGCCCAGGCCAGATCGCCACGCCCGAGTCGACCCCACACGACACCGAACCACACCGGCTTCGCGGCTTCGTGCCGCAGTTCGCCGTCGAGGTCCACATCAGGTGGCAGCAGCGCGGCCAGGGCCGCGCGCGGCGGAGCAGGCGGTGTCGACGGTCTCGGCCGGGTCATCACAGTCGTCCCAGCGTAGGACGGTCGCCGAGTCAGCCGACGCGCAGCCGGCCGAAGCGGCAGCCGGCCGACGCGCAAACAGCCCGCACGCAGCCCGCCGACGCGCAGCCCGCCGACATGGCAGCCCGGTCAGCGGCGCAGATCGTTCGGGCGTGGCCAGGGCACTCCGAGGTGGCGACGGGACTGCGCGCTGATCACGTCCCGGACCTGATCGGAGAACGTCTGCCACCCACCCTGCAGCATGGACCACGTCGCATACACCACGCGCCAGTCGTCATCGAGTGCGGCCAGGCGGTTGGCGCGGACGGCGTCCCGGTCCAGGTCGGACCTGCTGCTGTGGTGGGCCATCGAGTTGAGCTCGATACCGAACTTGATCGCCTGCACGCCGAGGTCGAGGTGGATCGTCGGCGTTCCCGGGACCGCCACCTGGCCCCGATCAAGGAGCACCCCATCGCCCGCGAACCGATCCCGGACGTCGAACTCGAACGGCGAATCCGTGCGGCCGGCGCCGAGAATATCGCTGATCGCCTGATGCAGCACGCGCTTCCCGGGGAAGCTGGGTTGCGTGGCGAGGAACTCGGGCACCCCCTCCACATCGACCAATTTGGCATGAGCCATGTCGATTGCCGTCGCACGCAGCGACGGCCGGGTACGGACGGTGGCAAGGTCACGAAGCAGCCCAGGTCCCACCACGGTCGGGATCCCCTCATGGAGGCGCACATCAGCCGGCCGCAACAAGGTTGATCGCAGGACGGTGAGTTCCGGGCGGGGCCGCAGGGCTCGACCGGCCGGTATCGCCACCTCGGCGCGCGTGGGATAGCTCCGCTGCATTCCGAGGATCGCCAGTGCCGTCCCACGAGTCGCCGCCGCAAGATCGTGGGCGGGACGTCCGGTGTGGCCGGCTGCGTGGAGCGCGGCAGCCAGCGCGCGCGTCTGCCCCGTGACGGGACTGCCCGGCACTGCGACGATGTGGGGAAACGGGCGCCACCACGACTCCTGCCGCGCGCGGACCCGAACGGCGCGGCAGGTCAGCCCACAGTGGGGCGCAGCGGTCCGCACGTCGATCGGCCCGCCGGCCGCGACGCTCATCTCAATTAGCTCAGCCCATGTCATCGTCGTCGGAGTCTGCTGGACGGGGGCCCCCGAGTGGTGGGTGAATCCGGTGGCTGTGGATGATCCACCGTCTGCGGCCACGCACGTCCGCTGAAGCCAACCGACCTCCCCACGGTCACC
>JBDNIX010000067.1:0-5821 GCA_041688045.1 Nitriliruptoraceae bacterium | reverse complement strand
TCAGCGGGAGCCGGGTCAGCCGGTGCCGCATCAGCGGGAGCCGGGTCAGCCGGTGCCGACTTGGTCGACGGCGCTTCGCTCGGGGCCGCCGTCGGCGCATCCGGAGTGGCGGGTGCCCGCTGCTCGGTGGCGTCAGGGCTGGTGGGCTGATCGGAGGTCGGGGTCTCGGGCATCGGGGTCGGGTCTCTTGTCGTCAGGGGACAGGGGGATGGATCGCCGCAGCGCGGCGAAGAGCGGAACGAGGTGCAGGACTGCGGGCATGGCTGAACGAACTCGCCGCCCGCCGATGGCACCAGATGCCGTCGAGGATCGCAGCAACCCGTGGTGCTGTCAACGTCGGAGGCGTGGCCGCGCGGTGCGGCTGACGGCGCAATAGCCTGCCGCCTGGCCCGAAAGGATGACGTGAGTGTCACCGATGTGCCCACTGGCTCGCCACCGAGCCTGATTCGTGACGATCAGGATACGGCTCGCTGCTGGTGGTGCGGCGATGATCCTGACTACCTGCGCTACCACGACGACGAATGGGGTGTCGCGGTCCACAGCGACGCCCGGCTGTTCGAGAAGGTGTGCCTCGAGGGCTTCCAGGCCGGGCTGGCGTGGATCACGATCCTGCGCAAGCGGCCGGCGTTCCGCGCCGCATTCGCCGACTTCGACCCGACCGAGGTGGCCGGCTTCGGGCCCCGCGACGTCGATCGTCTCCTCACGGACGCCGGCATCGTGCGCCATCGCGGCAAGATCGAAGCCACGATCACCAATGCGCGTGCCTATCAGGACCTGATCGCTGCCGACGGGTCGCTCGACGCCTACGTCTGGCGGTTCGCGCCGGAGCAGGCGCCGCCAGCGCCACGGACCGCCGACGACGTGCCCGCCGTCACCCGGGAATCGACCGCGTTGTCCAAGGACTTGAAACGTCGCGGCTGGCGCTTCGTCGGGCCGACGACCGCCTACGCCTTCATGCAGTCCATGGGGCTGGTCAACGACCACCTGGCCGGCTGCGTTTCCCGGCCGGGTCGCGGATAGGTTCGCCCCTCCGCACATCCCCCCTCGTCCGTCCGATCGAAGGCCAGCAGCATGGTGTTTCGCCGACTCGTGCGGTCACGTCGTCGTCCCGTGACTCTGGAGCGACAGACCGATGATCTGCCCAAACGCGGCCTGTTCGCCGAACCCATTCGGGTCACCCGGCTGGAGCCACTGGAGCCCGAACACCTGGACGACGGTCAGGTCCGCGCCACCTTCCTGGTCGAGGTGAAGGATGCCGAGGACCGCCGCTGCCCCGACCTGGCCGTCGAGGCAACGGTCACGGGGCCAGAGCGCTCCGCCACCGTGCAGGGCGCCACCGACATGATGGGCCGCATCCGCTTCCGCATGGCCGGGCCGCCAGGTGACTATCGAATCCACGTTGATCTCATCGCACCGGGCGGTCTGGACTGGGATACCGACAGCGGGCCACGGGACACCTCGATCGAGGTGGCTCGGTAGCCGCACACAGTAGCTACACGCATCGCCGGGTCAGTGCTTCTGCGTGTCCCACCAGGTCGGGCCGAACGCCGTGTCGACGTCCAGGGGAACGGCCAGTTCGACGACGCGCGACAGCGTCTCGACGACCAGTGCCTCCGCCGCCTCCATCTCGCCCTCCGGTACCTCGAGGATGACTTCGTCGTGCACCTGCAGCAACTGCTGGGTAGCCAGTCCCGACCGGTCGAGTGCGTGCTGCAACTCGATCATCGCCAGCTTGATCACGTCGGCCGCGGTGCCCTGGATCGGCGCGTTGAGGGCCATCCGCTCCGCCATCTGGCGCCGATTGCGGTTGTCGGAGCGCAGATCCGGGAGGTAGCGCCGGCGACCGAACATCGTGGTGGTGAAGCCGTCGTTGGTGGCCGCCGTCACCGCGGCGTCCAGGAACGATCGCACCTTCGGGAACCGATCGAAGTACGCGTCGACGATCTCCTGCGCCTCGTCCGGCGGGATCCCCAACTGCTGCCCCAGACCGTACGAGGTCAAACCGTAGGCCAGCCCGTAGTTGACGGCCTTGGCGCGGTCGCGCAGGGCCCCATCCACCGCGTCCAGCGGGAGGTCGAACACCTTGGCGGCCGTCGTCGCGTGGATGTCCTCGCCGGAGCCGAACGCCTCCAGCAGGCCCTCGTCCTGCGAGAGGTGGGCCATGATCCGCAGTTCGATCTGCGAGTAGTCGGCGACCAGCAGGGCCGTGAACCCATCCCCTGGCACGAACGCCTTGCGGATCTCCCGTCCCTCCTCGCGACGCACGGGGATGTTCTGCAGGTTCGGGTTCGACGAGGACAGCCGTCCGGTCGCGGCGATCGTCTGGGACAGCGTCGTATGGATACGGCCGGTCTCCGGGTCCACCAGCGGCGGGAGTGCGTCGATGTAGGTCGACAGCAGCTTCGACACCTCGCGGTACTCCATCACCGCCTCGATGATCGGGTGGAGACCCAGGAGTCCCTGCATGGCGGACACGTCCGTCGAGTAGCCGGTCTTGATCCGTCGGGTCTTGGGCAGGTCGAGTTCCTCGAACAGCACCTGCTGCAACTGCGGACCGGAACCGACGTTGAAGGCACGCCCGGCGTGGTCGTGGACCTCGCGTTCCAGATCGTCCATCCGGGCAGCCAGCCGCGCCCGGAGCTCGTCCAGCACGTGCAGGTCTATCGCGACACCAGCTCGCTCCATCCGCGCAAGGACCGGCGCCAGTGGTACCTCGATGCGGTCGGCCAGCTCCGTCTGCCCGCGGTCGTGCAGCTGCGTCCCCAGGTACGTGGCCAGTTCCAGGACGGCCTGGGCGCTGAGGGCGCGTTGCTCCCAGGGTTCGTCGAGGACGACGTCCAGTGCCAGTTGATCGCTGTCATCGTCCTCAGACGCAACCGCGATCGTGCGTTGGAGGTGCTGCAGGGCCAGACGGTCCAGATCGAACGTCCGCTGTTCGGGATTGAGCAGATAAGCGGCCAGTTCGGTGTCCAGTTTCACGCCACTGATGGTCCATCCGCGGGCATGGACGGCATGGTCGAGCGCTTTCGCGTCGTGGGTGACCTTCTCGCGAGTGGGGTCCGCCAGCAATGCCGACAGAGCCTGCAGGTCGTGCGTCGCGAGATCTGCCAGCGGCGCCGACACCGGGTCGCAGCCGTCGGCGGCCAACCCGATGGCCGTCCAGGTGACGTGGGGAGGCCGGTCGGAGCAGATCGGCAGAACCGCGATCGGTCCGCTCGCCGTGTCGAGCCAGGTGGACAGATCGCCAGCTTCCAGGCGGATCGGGGTGTGTTCGAACCCGGCCGCCGTGGCGGCTTCCTGCTCCCCCAACACCTCGTCGACGAACCGGTCGTACAGGGCCCGGAATTCGAGGGTCCCGAACAATTCGCGCACCGCCGGAGCGTCGATCTCGCCCATCCGCAGGCCCCGGAGGTCGACCTCCACCTCGACGTCCCTGCGCAGGGTCATGATCGACACATTGGCGCGGACCTGCGCTTCGTACTCCTCGAGCATGGCCGGAACCTTCTTGCCGGCGACCTCGTCGAGGTGGGTGTAGATACCGTCGATGTCTCCGAACTGCGTGACGAGCTTGGCCGCCGTCTTGTCCCCGACCCCCGGAACACCCGGCAAGTTGTCCGATTTGTCCCCGCGGAGCGCCGCCAGGTTCACGTAGGACTCCGGGGGCACGCCGTAGCGCTCGGCGACAGCTGCCGGCGTCATTTCTGCCATTTCCGACATGCCGCGCAGCGTGTACAGGACGGTGAGGTCCTCGGACACAAGTTGCATCGCGTCCCGGTCTCCCGTGACGATGTAGGCGTGGAAGCCTTCACCGATGGCGCGCTGTGCGACCGTGGCCAGGACGTCGTCGGCCTCGATACCCGCGACCTCGACGACCGGAATGTCCAGTGCCGCCAGGACCTGTTTGATGAGATCGACCTGGGGGCGGAATTCTTCGGGTGGTGCGGCCCGGTTGGCCTTGTACTCCGGGTTGGCCGCCGTACGGGCCACGTCCCGGCCCTTGTCGAACGCCACCGCGATGGCATCGGGGTCCCGGTCCCCCAGCAGCTTGATCAGCATCGAGGTGAAGCCGTACACCGCGTTGGTGAGCTGTCCCGTCTGCGTCCGCAGGGTGTCGGGCAATGCGTAGAAGGCACGGTACGCCAAGCTGTGTCCGTCGAGCAGGAGGATCGACGGGCGAGCGTCTGCCACGGGAAGGATCCTGACGGTCGGAAGCGTTGCGATGAACACGCGTTGCGATGGGCAGGGTGGACGCGAGCCTAGTCCTCCCGGCCCGGGCCCTATCCTGCTGGCAACGCCTGGCCTGTTCACTTCCGCACCGAGGTCCCCATGTCCGTGTCTTCGCCGGTTCCCGTGCCCTCCCCGCTCATCGACGTCGACGACGCCTCCTTCCAGGCCCAGGTGGTGGATCGCTCCCATGACGTCCCGGTGGTGGTCGACTTCTGGGCCGCGTGGTGCGGGCCCTGTCGGACGCTCGGCCCCATGTTGGAGTCCGCCGTGGAGGCCCGGGGCGGCGAAGTCGTGCTCGCGAAGGTGGATGTGGACGCCAATCCCGGGATCGCCCAGACCTTCAAGGTCCAGGGCATCCCGCAGGTCTACGCCTTCCGGGATGGCAAAGCCGTGTCCCAGTTCACGGGTGTCATCCCGCAACCGCAGCTCGACGGGTTCCTGGACGCTCTGGTGCCCACCGCGGCCGACCGCTTGGTGTCGAACGCCGGGGGGATGCAGCCGTCGGATGCCGAGGTGGCACTGCGCGACGCACTGGCGCTGGATCCTGCGCACAAGCCCGCAGCCCTTGCACTGGCCGATCTGGTCGTGGAGCAGGACCCTGAGACCGCCCTGGAACTGGTCGCAGCCCACCGACCCGATCCCGCAGCCGAGGCCATCGTCAGTCGCGCGTCCCTGGCTGCGGACGGCGTTGTCGATGTGGAAGCGCTGCGGCGCGACGTCGCCGACCAACCGGACAAGGGTGATGCGCTGATCCGGCTCGCCCGTGCACTCGCCGCCCGCGGTGGATACGACGAGGCCGTCGAGCACCTGTTGCGTGCGGTCGAACGGGGAGGCGATGCTCGGGACGCGGCCCGGGAGCAGCTGGTGGCGCTCTTCGGCATGTTGGGCGACACCGACCCGCGGGTCGCCGCCGCGCGACCTCGACTCGCCCGGGCCCTGTTCTGAGTGCTGCCCTGTAGAGGCGTTCCGGTCAGGTCGGAGTCCTCACGTCACCAGGTTGAAGAACTGCCGGGTCCGCTCGTGCTGCGGGTTGACCAGGATCTGAGAGGGCGGGCCCTCTTCCACCACGACACCGGCGTCCATGAACACGATGCGGTCGGCGACCTCGCGCGCGAACCCCATTTCGTGCGTCACGACCATCATGGTCATGCCCTCGTCCGCCAGCAGACGCATGACCGCCAGAACCTCACCGACCAGTTCCGGGTCCAGGGCCGAGGTCGGCTCGTCGAACAGCATCATGTCGGGGTCCATCGACAGGGCCCGAGCGATCGCCACGCGCTGTTGCTGCCCGCCGGACAGGTGCGCGGGATACGCGTCAACCTTGTCGGACAAGCCGACACGTTCGAGGTTGTGGCGCGCGATCTGGTCGGCCTGCGCCTTGGACCGGTGCCTGACCTTGCGCTGCGCCAAGGTCAGGTTTCGCAGCACCGACAGGTGTGGGAACAGGTTGAAAGCCTGGAACACGATCCCGATGCGACTGCGCAGCTGATCGACGTCGGCATCGATATCCGTGATGTCCTCGCCCTCGATCAGGACGGTTCCCGACGTCGCATCCTCGAGCCGGTTGACGCATCGCAGGAGCGTCGACTTCCCG
>JBDNIX010000396.1:0-6672 GCA_041688045.1 Nitriliruptoraceae bacterium | reverse complement strand
CACCCTCGAACGCATCCGATCGGGGCTGGCCGGGGAACTCGACGGCGAGCCAGCGGAGCATGCTGCGTGATCCTGCTGGGCGCACGCAACCCGATTCTGCGATGGAGCTGGATCCCTGAACAGTGGACGGATCGGATCCAGCCCGCGCTGGTGGAGCACCTTCTGCTGACCCTGGTGTCGGTGGGGGCGGGGTTCCTGATCTCGGCGATCCTGGCCGGCATCGCGCTGCGCTACCGATGGTCGGTGGGACCGCTCACGCTGTTTGCGTCGTTCCTGTACACGATCCCGAGCGTCGCCTTCTACGGCGTATTGCGCACCACGGTCCTCGGCACATCGGTCTTCACCGTCCTGATCCCGCTGACCTGCTTCACCATCCTGATCTTGATGACCAACATTCTCGATGGGTTCCGCGCGGTACCGCGCCCCGTCCGGGAAGCCGCCGACGCAATGGGTCTGTCGCCCGTGCGGCGGGTGTTGACCGTGGAGGTACCGGTCGCCATTCCGTACATGATCAACGGCCTGCGCATCGCCACGGTGACCACCGTCGGGCTGGTCGCGGTCGCGGCTATCGTCGGGCAGGGTGGGCTGGGCTCGCTGATCCTCGACGGAATCCGGCGGACGTTCTGGACCCCCTTGACCATCGGCGCCGTGCTGTCCGTCGTGTTGGCCTTGACGCTCGATCTGCTGTTCGTGGTGCTGCGAAACTGGCTCACGCCCTGGGCCCGCTCCGGGCGCACATCATGATCACCCCCGGAGACGCCACGGCGTTGGCCCAGGCCGCGGTCCCACGCGGCACCACGTTGGGGGAGTGGTTGTCGAATGCCGAAACGTGGATCGGCTCCAACGGCATCTGGGCCAGCCTCGCCGACACGGCCGTGATCGTCCTGGCGGTCACCGTCACCTCGATACTCATCGCGGTGCCGCCTGCTGCCGTGCTGGCCCACAAGCGGTGGGGGGAGGTCACGTCGGCCTGGCTCGTGAACATCGGGCGGGCCCTTCCGACGTTTGCCGTGGCCGCTATCCTGGTCCCCGTCTCCCTGCGCAGCGGCTACGGCTTCGAACCCTGGCCGATCTTCATCGCGCTGACCCTGATGACGATTCCGCCGATGTACCTCAGCACCTACGTCGCGGTTCGCCAGGTTGACCAGGCCGCCGTTAACGCGGCGCGAGCCATGGGTTTCAGCGAGCGGGCCATCCTGACGACCGTCGAACTCCCACTCGCCAGCACGGTCGTCTTCACGGGTTTGCGGGTAGCTGCGGTCCAGGTCGTGGCCACCGAACCCATCCGGGCTTTTCTGGGCGGGGACGGACTCGGACGCTACGTCAGGGACGGGATCGGGCAGAACAACGCTACTCTCACGCTCGGTGGAACCATCCTGATCGCAGCCCTCGCGGGTGTCACCGGCCTCGCGTTCAGTGCGATCGAACGATTCGTCAAACCCTACGGCGTTCGTCGCCTGCGTACCGATCGAAGAACCCGACCCGGAGAGACAGATGAAGATGAACAGCCCGCTGAGAGTCGTGAGCCTGCTGGCCGCGCTGATGCTGGTGTTGGTGGCATGCGGTGACGGCGATGACAACGGAGACGCCGAAACCGGTGCCGACGACACCGAGGAAACCGACGACGCCTCCGATGACGACGCCGATGACGACGCCGATGACGACGATGGAGCCGCGGCCGTCGACGGCCCGACCATCCAAATCCGGGGGCAGGACTTCTCCGAAGCCATCACGTTGGCGGAGGTCTACGGCCAGTATCTCCAGGCCGAGGGCTACGACGTCGAACTGCTCACCCCGGCCGGGTTCCGGGTGGAAGCCATCCAGGACCTCGAAGCGGGCACCGTCAACATGATCGTCGACTACATCGGCGGCTCCCAGGCGGAACTCGCGCCCGACGTCGAACCGTCCGGTGATCCGGACGTGGTCATCGAAACCATCGGCGAGGCGTATGCCGACCTCGGTGCGACCGTGCTCGAGTACACCCCGGCAACCGACGGTGACGCATTCGTGGTGCGCGGCGATCTGGACGCTGAGACCATTTCCGACGTCGCCGACATGGGGCTCGTGCTCGGAGCCTCGGCCCAGTGTTTCGAGCGTCCGCAGTGCTTCATCGGGTTCGAGGACGTCTACGGCATCGAGTTCGCCGACACGCAGACCATCGAGTTCGGTCCGGTGCTCGGTGAGGCGCTGGACGCCGGCGAGGTCGACGCCGTGGTGTGGAACGACACCGCGCCGCAGATCGACGAGTTCGGTTTCAAGGTGCTGGAGGATGATGAGGGACTGTTCCCGGCGCAGAACATCGCGCCCATCCTCGACGACTCCCTGATCGAGGCGTACGGCGACGAGCTGGTCGCAACGATCAACGAACTCAGCGCGATGATCACCACCGAGGACCTCCTGGCGTGGAACCGCGAGACCGACATCGAGTTCCGCGAGTCCGACGACGTCGCGACCGAGTGGCTCGAGGCCAACGGACTCCTGTAATCGTCCCCGAACCAGACACGGTGCCTCGATCCCGCTGGACGGGGCGCCGTCGCCTGCTTCGAGGTTCCCGTGGGTGACGGCTTCGGAGGCATCAGCGGCGGCCCGGAGGACTCCGCGGGCCAGGACGTGGCCACGTTGGAGGCGGTGCTCGACGGCGCGGCGTTGTGGGGCATGGAGCTCGACCCGCGGTATCGCGTCCTCGCGGCGACGTTCGAACCGGTCGCCGCCAACCACGCGTGGGGGGAGACGTCGGATCGACGGCTCCAGGTGCTGTGCCACCCGGTGTCGACCATCCTGGCCTCGCTCCGCCGCAACCATGACGGGGGCCGTGAGCTGCTGGCATTCACCGAGGAGCAGCTGGTCGACGTGGTCGCGGCCTTCGATGGCGCGCCCGTTTCGACCCCGCTGTTCGGCCAGCCCGAGCCCCGGCCGGGTACGTGGGGGCCGCGTTTCAGCGTCGAAGGCCGATCGACGGCTCCCGACGGCACGTCACGCACCCTCACGGTGTCGCTGCGACACGAGGAGTTGTCGCTCGACCTGTTCGCCCGGTTCGACGACATTGATCTCAAGGGACCCGACGGCACGGAGCTCGCCTGGCCGTGACATCCGCGCCCGACCGCGGTGGCACGGCCGTGGACGATCGTCGGTCCTCGGTCTCCGTCCCCGAACCACTCGCTGTAAGTTCCTCATCTTCGTTTGTGACCCCCGGTGATGGACACGCTCCTCCCACCCGCGAGGTCGTCCCGATGATCCGCACCCGACGAGCCGACGCGCGTGACACCTCGACGCTGCTGGCCTGCCGGCGTTCCCGTACTGCCCCGACCGAAAGTCGACTGTGACCCCGAACGAACTGCTCCTCGCCGCTGGCGCGGGCGATCGTGTGGCCTTCACCGAACTCGTGGAACGGTTGGCCGAGCCCACCCGCGTGATCGTCAAGGGTTTCCTACAGGATCAGCACCAGATCGATGAGGTCACCCAGGCGGTCATCCGGGAGGCCTGGGAGACCGCACCGGCCTTCGATCCGGCCGACATGTCGGCGAACCAGTGGATCCTGGCGGTCGCGCGCCGGCGTGCGTCGCAACGTGCCCGGCGCGGCCGCCGCGTGCCGGCAGAGCTGGTGGTTCGTTCGTTGCGGCGGGACGGCAACCTCGAGGGGAGTGGGCCGCCGTCGGGGCAGCACGGTGATCGCCTGCTGTGGGAGCTTGGATCTCTTTCCACGGGGTATGGCGACGACATCCGTCATAGCTTCGATCTGGACCCCGCGGATCTGACGGGCGTGTCGTCCGAAGATCGGTCGCGCGGAGGCATGGTCCTCACGCTGCGCCGCCTGCGTGCATCGGTCGCGAAGCTGGTTGCCTGACGGGCGATGCTCGTGATCGAGACTCGGGGTGTGACGTCGTGACGTGTAGCCCGTCATATGACGAGCCTGATCGTGCGGCTAGACTGTGCGAGAGTGAGCGATACCAGGCCGTTGCGGGGTGTCGAAAGGGGGTGTTGGTGGCGACCAAGCGATCCCGGACCGGCGACCGCAGCAGTTCCACGCGCAAGCATGTCGGCCTGACGGTGCCGCGCACGGTCAAGGCGCACATGCTGGCCGCGGCGGATGCGTTGGACTGGTCCGTTGGGGACTGGATCCTGGCTGCAGCGGCTGAGCGCACCCACGAGTTGCGCCAGGCAGTGGGCGACGTCGAGGTTCGCAAGCGCCCAGCTGTCGAGGACGCGGCGTTCACCGCGCTGTACCTGACGCCGGACGAACGCGACGAGCTCGACGAGACGGCCGTTGCCTGCGGACTGAACCGATCAGCATTCGTGACCGCCGTGGCGCGCCTGGCGCTCGGCCATGACCTGGACGACGTCGCCGCACCGTTGCGGGTGGCGGACCGTCGAGCGGCGACCGCCGACGGAGTCAACACCGCGACGCCGGACGACGCGGACGAACGCGACGAGCGCGATGAGTGATGCGCGGGTGACAGGGGGACCGGGCAGGGGACCAGTCCTTGCGGGCGGGCCCGTCCTCGTCTCTGGTCTAGTTGACGTAATGTTGCTTATGGGGGAATGAGGTTACGTCCGTGGGTGATGAAACGGGTTGCCCACCGGGTGGGATCGCCCCAACGCGCGTGCCAACGCGACGCTCACCGCAATGACGTGCGTTTCCCCTGGTCAGGGATCGTCGCGGCGACGATCCATCCCCAAGCGGGCCGCAGCGGTCGGCGTTGAAGCCAAGTGACCTCACGGAGGTCGATCCGCTTCACCGGACCCACCCAGGCGGCGGACATCATGTCAGCCGCCGCCGATGATCCGCGGCCAGCCCGAGCCCGCACGCCAACAACATCGAGCCCGCCGCGACCGCCCAGGCCGTCGCATAACCAGGTCGTTCCGCCAGCCATCCGAACACGGCAGGGCCGAGCGCCCCTCCGGTGGCGAGCCCCGCCAGCACCGTGCCGGCGGCTGCCGCAGGACGCGCCGGCTGTGTGCGCACCGCGGCGAGGAAGAGCAGGCCCGTCCACCCCCACCCGCCGCCCAGCGCCAGCACGGCACCGACGACGGTCAGTGCCGTTCCACCGACACTCAGGACGGCCAGCCCGACGGTGCCGACGGCCAGCATCACGACGGCCAGCCGGATCTCGCCTCCCAGGCGGCGGTCGGCCACGAGTCCGACGGACAACCGCATGCCGATGCCCACGATGCTGGCACCGGCGAGAAGCAGACCGGCGGCCGACTCCGACAGACCGCCGGCAGTTGCCGATGGCACCAGGAAGGTCGGCGTGGCCGTTGCTGCGCCACCCCCGAGGCCGGCGGCGATCGCCAGGAGGACCAGCACCGGGTGGACGCCCGCGGCGGCTCCATGATCATGATGGGGTGACCGGCTGTCTGGCTCCACGTGGTCGTTCGTGCCGTCGGTGACTGCCGCCTCGGAACGCTCACCGTGCCGTGCCTCGACGGGACGCGGCGGGACGGGACCGAGTCCGCGCGGCACCGCCACGAAGAAGAGGACTGCCAGGCCGGCGGCGACGGCGTATGCCGGCCGCCAACCGAACTGCGCACCCAGGACGGGTACGGTCAAGCCGGCCAGCATCGATGCTGCCGGGATGCTGGCTTCCTTCCCGCCGAAGGCCAGGCCCTGGCGGGCGTGGGGAATCGTTGCTGCAATCGCGCGCGCACCGCCGGTGTCGGCCATGGCGACCGCCGTTCCTCCGACGAGGAACAGGATGATCAGTGGGACCACACCGACACCGAACAGGGCCACGCCGGCGCTGCTTGCGGCCGCGATGGTCGCGGCGACCCGCAGTGCCGCGGTCGATCCGATCCGGTCGGTGACGTATCCCGCGGGGATCGAACTCGCGGCGCCGGCCGCGAAGAACACCGCCACGAGCAACCCGACTGCCGCTCCCCCGATTTCCAGATCGGCGCCGATTCGTGGCGACAAGGCGCCCAGCAGGAACATCGGAAAGGTGCCGACGATGAGCGCGCCCGCCGCGGTCGCGACGACCCGCCACGTGCTGAGCTCCCGGTGTTCGGTTCGGGGTGGCGTGCCGCCGGGTCGCGACGACCGTCCGGTCACGAGATCATCCGGTACCGACGCACGGCCAGGGGGATGACGACCGCCAGCAGGCCAACGCACCACGCGATGGTCAACAGGCTGGGGCGCAGTGCCTCGCCACCGATCGACAGCGCCCGCGCGGCGTCCGCCGCGTGCGTCAGCGGGCTCTGAGCGGCGAAGCTGCGTAACCAGGCCGGCATCGTCTCCAACGGCACGAAGATCGAACTGGCGAACACCATCGGAAAGACGATGACGAAACCTGCGGTCTGTGCCGCCTCGGCACCGGGTACGTGCAACGCCATCCAGCAGAACAGCCAGCTCATCAGGTAGCCGAACAACCCGACGATGAGGATGGCCCCGATGGCGCTGAAGAATCCCTGCGTGAACCGGAAGCCGATCAGGAATCCGACGAGCAACATCAACACGATCACGGCCAGGGACCGAACCAGGTCCGCCAGGGTGCGCCCGGCCAGCACGGCGGATCTCGACATCGGCATCGACCGGAACCGATCCACGACACCGCGTTCCAGATCCTCGGCCAGACCAACCGCGGTCTGCGTGTAACGGAATGCCGCCGACTGCACGAAGATGCCTGGCAGCAGGAAATCGATGTACTCGAGCCCTTCAGGCAACGCGACCGTGGCGAT
>JBDNIX010000395.1:0-9786 GCA_041688045.1 Nitriliruptoraceae bacterium | reverse complement strand
TGCGGTGGAGCTGATGGGCACCGAGCGCCTCATGCGGTTCGCCGACGACAATCCCACGATCGGCGTCTACCCGTCGACGCAGGGCCATCGGCCCGCCTGGCTGGCATCCCACTTCGACCGCATCGTGGCGATCAACTCGGCCGTCGAGGTCGACCTCCTTGGCCAGGTCAACGCGGAGATGGTCGATGGCGTTGCCATCGCGGGGATCGGTGGCAGCGCGGATTTCGTCGATGCCGCGCGCGCATCACCGGACGGGCTGAGCGTCATCGCCCTTCCGGCGACCGCCCGGGGCGGCACGGTCAGCCGCATCGTCGCCCACCTGCCCCGCGGTGTCGCCACGACGATCCCGCGACATGCCTACGACCTGGCCGTCACCGAGCACGGGATCGCCGACCTACGGGGACGCACCGACCCTGAGCGCGCCCGGGCCCTGGTCGCTATCGCCGCCCCGCCACACCGCGGCGGACTGGAGCAGGGCATCGCGACGTAGAGGCTGCCGCTCCAGCCCCCGCAGCAGGCCACGCGTGCACCGATCAGGACCTGACGGCGAGCAGGTCAGCAGCTGCATCGAGGTGGTGCTGGATCAACGGCTCGAGCGATGCCGGCAGGGACCGACCTGGCAGGCGGATCGCGGCATCGTCGAGCAGACCGCGGCGGCGCAGGATCTCCTTGCGCAGCGCCAACTGGACGCCGGCCTGTGCCTCGAAGTTGGCGATGGGCAACCACGGTGAGAAGGTGTCGCGGGCGGCCCGAAAGCCCCCCGACCGGTAGGCCGTGACGGCGGCGACCAGTCCCTCGGGATGCGAGAATCCGGTCATCGCCCCCGCCGCTCCGGCCAGCAGTTCGTCGATCAGCCCCACCCCGCCGAGTCCTCCGAAGACCGGAATGTCCGTCCCGCGGGTGAGCTCGGCCACCGCGACGGCGGTGGGCGGTGACTCGGCCTTGATCGCGACCGTGAACGTCGACGCCGCCACGACCTCCAGCAGGTTCGAGGTGGCGATCCGCACGCCGCTGCTGAGCGGATAGTCCTGCACGACGATGCCCATACCGGTCGCATCGTGCACGGCCTGCAGGTGCGCGAGGGCGACAGCAGGGTCGGCGTCGCTGACCTGGATCATCAGCCCCGCGAGGCCGCCGTCGGCCGCGTCCGTGGCCGCCTGCGCCTGTTCGACGACCGGCGCGGTCGCCAGCCCCGCGACGCCCACGACCACCGGGAGGCCGTCGGCCGTGGCCACGGCGCACGCCACGACAGCGCGCTGCTCGGCAGTGTCCAGCTTGACCGCCTCGCCGAAGACTCCGAGAGCGACGACACCCTGTGCGCCGATTCGTCGGTACAGCTCGATCTGTCTGGCGAACGATCCCAGATCGACGGCGCGGTCCGGACCGTGGAACGGGGTGGCCAGGATTCCCCAGACACCGGATTCCAGCGGTGATGGCGTGGGCATGATGTGCTCCTCGTCGAGGTGGTCGATGCCGGGGGCTCAGGCCTGGTTCGCGGGTCGGACCACGGGATTGTGCAGGGTGCCGATCCGATCGATCCGGCAGGTGGCCCGGTCACCATCTTCGATCGGGTCAGGAACCGGGGGTTGCGGGCGAGAATGTCCTTGGCGGTCTGGTCCAGGATCGGGCACACGCCGGCGACGTCGTCCAACGCCACGTCCTCATCGACGTTCTGGCAGTGCCGTGCGATGATGAGCCCCAGTTCCGCCTCCGCGGTGACGCGTTGACTCTGCGGCGGGAGCCGAATCGGTTCGTCCGGTCCGATGATCGTGTGATCGCCATTCATGAACGATGCCGGTTCGGTGGGGTGGGGGGCTCCCAGATCGTCGGCATGGGCGCGATAGTTGCGTCCGATGCCCCAGATCTTGCGAGGACGGCGGTAGAGCGGCGCCAGCGGAGCCGTGTCCCGCTCGACGACGGACTCGTCGTCGGCCGCCTCGGCCAGGCGGGCCAGGCGCTTGTGCACGTCGGCGTCCAGACCGGCGACGAGCAGCCCCAGTAGATCTGCCGGCAGGTCGGGGGCGATGCGGCTGACGAGGGTGAGCCGGTCGTCGGAGCGCACGACCGCGGCGATCTCCCGCCCGTCGTGGGTGATGCTGAACAGCCTCATCGGGTTTCCTCCCCGGAGCTCTACGCTGCGGACGCTGCATGCCCGCAGGTGGGGTGACGACGCTAGGCGACGAGGAGACTGCCGTGGACGGGACGCTCGCGATCATCGGAACGGGGCGTATCGGGGAGGCACTGTTGCGTGGCCTGCTGCGCGCCTCGTCGGTGACCCCGGACCAGGTGATCTGTACCACGCGCCGCGACGACCGCTGCGAGGAACTCATGCAGGAACACGGTGTGCGCGCCACGACCGACAACCAGGTGGCGATCGAAGCGGCCGACGTGGTGCTCGTCGCGTTGAAGCCTCAGGTCCTGCTGCATACGGTGCGCGCGCTCGGGACGTCATTCCGTGCGGACCAGACGGTGATCTCCATCGCGGCCGGGACGACCATCGATTCCATCCAGGAGGCGATCCCCGCCGAGGTCCCTGTCGTCCGCGTGATGACCAACACGCCCGTCCAGGTCGACGAGGCGATGTCGGTGGTGTCCGGCGGGACCCACGCCGGTGAGGCCGATCTGGCGCTCGCCGAGGACATGATGGCGCATGTCGGACGCGTGATGCGTCTGCCGGAGTCCTACCTCGACGCGGTCACGGCTTTGTCGGGATCCGGTCCGGCCTACTTCTTCCTCCTTGCCGAGGCGATGATCGATGCGGGCATCCTGCTGGGGCTGCCACGTGACGTCTCGACGCAGCTGATCGTGCAGACCATGGTCGGCAGCGCCAAGATGCTGCGCGACACCGGCAAGCACCCGGTCGAGCTCCGCGAGATGGTGACGTCTCCGGGCGGGACCACCATCGCGGCGATCCGTGAACTGGAGCGGTCGAAGGTTCGGGCCGCCTTCCTCGATGCCATCGAAGCGGCCAAGAAGCGCGGCGAGGAACTGGCTGGCGGGCGCTGACCGGTCGAGCAGGAGCTTCGCTCCGAACACCGTACGCTTGCCTGCTCCCGAACCGTCGAGGCCGTCGATGTGGCGTAGCCCATCCCTAGTCGTTGTCGGCGTGGTGTTCCTTGCGTCCGCCTGCACCTCGTCCGCGGACGTCCAGGTCCAGGTCGCGTCGGTGGGCCCCGGGGAGGTGGTCCAGACCGTGGCCGCCGCTGCGCAGCTGGAGGCAGCCGACCGGGTGACCGTGCAGGCGCCGGTCGGCGGCGAGGTCGCCGAACTCCTGGTCGGCGACGGCGATCAGGTCAGTGCGGGAGATCCGCTGGTGCGCCTGGAGTCGGACTCCATTGACCAGCAGGTCCGGCAGGCGGAGATGGCCGCCGAGGCCGCGGGGGACTTCGCCGGGTCGGCCGCCGGTGCGGGGCTCGACCTGTCGCCGGTGGTCGGCGCCTTCGGTACGCAGCTGGAGGCGATCTTTCCCCCCCTGATCGGTACCCTCAACGACCAGGTCACCACGCTCGAAAACGCCGCGCTCGCCGCCGAGCAGGCCCGGCAGGACCTGCAGGCCGACATCGAGGAGGCGCGGCGGGACCTGGAGGAACAGGCCGCCGAGGTGACGCTCCCGGACCTTCCCGACGTGACGCTCCCGGACCGTCCCGACGCGGAGACCCCTGCGGACGTGGATCCGCCGCAACCTGGCATCGACCTCGAGCTTCCCGCGATCGAAGTTCCCCAGGTCATCGATCCGGATGAACTGCACCGCGCCGCGGCGGATGCCCGGGCGCGCCTGGCGGAAGCGGAAGCGGGCTACCGGGCAGCTCGCGGGCAGCTGGCGCAGGCCGAGTCCGACCTGGCCGGCCAGGCACAGCAGGCATCCGCCGTGCAGCTGGAAGCGGCCGAGGCTCAGCGCGAGCAGGCCGAGTTGGCGCTGGAGAGTGCGCGGGCCCGGGTGGACGATCTGACCATCGTCGCGCCCGTGTCCGGGGTCGTCGAGCTGGCCCGCGGGGCAGACGACCCGGCAGCCGGCCTGGGGTCCGACGCGGGTGGGCTCGGTGACGCAGGCGAGCTGGAGGCGCTCGGTGGCGCCGGCGACCTGGATGCACTCGGTGGGTTGCTGGGCGGAGGTGGCGGATCCGCCGGTACCTCGACCGGGCCGCTGGCCGAGGGCGTGGGCGTCGGCGCCGGCCAACCGCTGCTGACCATCTTCGACCTGTCCGGATTCACCGCACGGGTTGACGTGGACGAAATCGACATCGTCGATCTGGCGGTCGGGCAGGCGGTCACGGTCCTGGTCGATGCGTATGCCGACGCCGAGTTGTCCGGCACGGTCCGCTACATCGCCCTGGCGCCGCAACAACCGCCCGGAGGCGGTGCCATCTTCCCGGTCACCGTGGACCTCGACCCGACACCGGACGACGTTCGGCTGCGTGTGGGACTGACCGCCTCCGCGGAAGTCGAGGTCCAACGCATCGACGCGGACACGGTCGTGCCGACCTCGGCGCTCCTACGGCGGGGTGGCGGCGAGGTCGTCTACGTCGCGCGCGACGGCATCGCCGTCGAGGTGCCGATCACCGTGGACGCGATCGGGGACGACACGGCAGCCGTGTCCGGGGATGTCACTGCGGGCGATGAGGTGGTGACGACCGGGGTGGAGCTGGTCGAGGACGGGACCCCGATCCAGGTCGGCGGGTGAGCTCGTCATCGACGCCGACGCTGCTGCAGGCGGTCGAGGTCACCCGCACGTACACCTTGGGGCGTGACGTCCAGGTTCCTGCGCTTCGCGGCGTGAGTTTCCGGGTCGATCACGGCGACAGCGTGGCGATCATCGGGTCGTCGGGGTCGGGCAAGTCGACCCTGCTCAATCTGCTGGGTGCGCTGGACCGACCCACGACGGGTCAGGTGTTCTACGACGGCCGGGACGTGCAGGACCGCAGCGATGCCGAACTGGCGCAGCTGCGCAATCGCCGCATCGGGTTCGTGTTCCAGTCCTTTCACCTGCTGCCCCGTCTGACGGCGGTGGACAACGTGGTGCTGCCGCTGGTGTATCGCCCGGGGTCGACGCGGGACCGACGGGCCCGGGCGATCGACGCTCTGACGTCCGTCGGGCTCGGCGATCGCCTCGACCATCGACCGACGGAACTGTCGGGCGGGCAACAGCAGCGCGTGGCGATGGCACGGGCACTTGTGACCGAACCGGCGCTGATCCTGGCGGACGAGCCGACGGGCAACCTGGACACGCGTACCGGCGACGAGGTCATGGGCCTGCTCGAAGCGCTGCACCGGGAGCGTGGCACGGCGCTGGTGGTCATCACCCACGAACGGGAGATCGCGGCACGCGCCGACCGTCGGATCGAGCTGCGCGACGGCGTCATCGTGGGCGACGATGCCGGCCCTGGCATCGCTGCTGACGGCAGTGCCAACGGTCACGTGGCGATCGGGGATGAAGCAGGTTCCCCGTGAGCCTTCGCGAAGCCTTCCGGGTCGCCATCAAGGCGCTCGTCGGCAACCGGCTGCGGTCGGCGTTGACCACGCTGGGTGTGCTGATCGGCGTGCTGTCCGTGGTGCTGCTGGTCGCCATCGGGCAGGGTGCCCGCGAAGAGATCACCGGGGCCATCGAGGGCCTGGGGTCGAACCTGTTGTTCGTCCTGCCCGGCGACGGCGATTTCGGCGCCGCCCCCGCGCGCAGCGAGTTCACCCTGGAGGACGTCGAGGCCATCGATCGCGAGCTCCCCGGTGCCGAGGGTCGCGTCGCCGGCAGTGTGATCGGCGGTGAGCCGCTGCAGGCCGATGGGCAACGGATCGTGACCACGATCAACGGGGTGACCGCGTCCTACCTCGAGGTCGTGACCCGCGAGGTGTCACGCGGCCAGGCGTTCGGAGCGTCCGACGTGGCCACCAGCCGCCGCGTGACGCTGTTGGGTGCCGGCGTGGCGGACGAGTTGTTCCCCGGGATCGACCCGATCGGGCGGACCGTCACGATCGGCAGTATCCGCTTCCGCGTGGTCGGGGTGATGCAACGGGTCGGCGGCGCGGCGTTCGGCCCGGATCGCGACCGCGAGGTGTACCTCCCGGTCACCAGCGCACAGCGGCTGTTCGGCACGGGGCGGATCGACGCGATCTTCGTCCGGGCGGGTTCCACCGACACCGTCGCGCAGGACCGGACGATCATCGAGCGCGTCATGGAGCAGCGATTGGCTCCGGATGAGTTCAGTGTCCTGTCGCAGGACGACATCATCGGAGTCGTCGGGGACATCCTGCAGATCCTGACGCTCGTGCTGGCGGCGATCGCGGGCATCTCCCTGCTGGTCGGTGGTGTGGGTGTGTCGAACATCATGCTCGTCTCCGTGAGCGAGCGGACCCGCGAGATCGGTCTTCGTAAGGCTCTCGGAGCCCGAACGCGCGACATCACGCGGCAGTTCCTGCTGGAAGCCATGGTGCTCACCAGCCTGGGCGGGGCGATCGGGTTGGCTGGTGGGATCGGGCTCGCCCAGCTGGTGGCGCGGTTCCTGCCGATCCCGGCCCGCGTGACCTGGTGGTCGATCGCGCTGGCGTTGGGTGTGTCGATCGGTGTTGGCCTGATCTTCGGGGTGCTGCCGGCCCGTCGCGCCGGGCGGCTGGATCCGGTGACCGCCCTGCGACACGACTGAGGCGGGCTCGGCGGGTCGGGATAGGCTCTCGGCGGAGCTTGGCGAGGAGCATGTGTGGTCGGCGAAGGACCCGGCAAGGTCGGTCGTGTCGCACTCATCTGGGACGAGGCGGTCGCCGCCTACGACTTCGGGACCGGCCACCCACTCGCACCGATCCGGGTGGAACTCACCATCGACCTGATCCGTCGATGTGGATTGCTGGGCAACGGTGTCGATGAGGTTCTGCCCGGAGCGTTCGCGGAAGCCGACCTGCTGCGGCTGCACCGCGAGGACTTCGTCGACGCGGTCAAGCGGCTGTCTGCGGACCCGACCGCCCGTACGGATCCGGAGTTCGGGCTCGGCCCGGGTGATACGCCGGCGTTCCCGGGGATGCATCCGGCCTCGCTCCAGGTCTGTGGAGCAAGTGTCGAGGCGGCCCGCCAGGTCTGGGAGGGCCGCGCCGATCATGCCTTCAATCCTGCGGGCGGTCTGCACCACGCCATGCCGGACCGCGCCGCGGGCTTCTGCATCTACAACGATCCGGCCATCGCCATCGACTGGCTGCTGGAGCACGGTGCCGAGCGCGTCGCCTACGTGGACGTCGACGTCCACCACGGTGACGGTGTCGAGATGATGTTCCGGGACGATCCCCGGGTTCTGACCGTTTCTGTGCACGAGTCCGGCAAGTATCTGTTCCCGGGCACCGGTGCGGCCGATGACGTCGGCGGGCCCGGCGCGCAGGGCAGTGCCGTCAATCTCCCGTTGCACCCGGGCACGACGGGCGGTCTGTGGCTGGAGGTCTTCGACGAGGTCGTCGACCCTCTGCTGCGCGCGTTCGCTCCGGACATCCTCGTGACGCAGCTCGGCTGCGACACGCACGCAACGGACCCGCTCGCGCATCTGCGTCTGACCGTCGACGACATGGCCGAGGTGTATGCGCGACTGCATCGCCTGAGCCATGACATCTGCGGCGGACGGTGGATCGCGACCGGTGGCGGCGGCTATCAGTTGGTCGAGGTCGTACCGCGGGCCTGGACGCTGGCGTTCGCCGAGATGACGGGTCGCGCGCTGCCGATCGAGACACCGATGGACTGGCAGCAGGTCGTGGTCGAGCGCACCGGTGCGAGACCACCCCGCTCGTTCACGGACGATCCGATCCACGAGACGCAGGCCATGGCGGGTGTGGCGCGCAAGACCGCGGAGGAATCCGTCGCCGCCATCCGGCGGCTCGTGCTCCCGCATCACGGCATCCGCCTCTGACGGTGCGCGCCTCCCGCACACGGGCGGGATCAGAGTGCCTAGCGTGGCTGCTGGGGGTGGAGTGGCAAAGCCATCGCCACGGTGGACACGTTGCCTCTCGTCGCCGGACGACCGGCCCTGTACGCTCGGAGCATGAGCGATCAACTTCTCACCGCCGCTGAGGTCGCGGACCAACTCCGGGTCTCGACCATGACCGTGTATCGGCTCATTCGGCGGGGGGAACTGCCCGCCGTCCGGGTCGGTCGCAACTACCGGGTCCGGGAGCGCGATCTCCACGCGTTCCTCGATCAGCAGGTCGTCGACCCCGCCACGATGGATCTGTCCGCGCTGGAGGACGGTCGCGAGCAGGCCTGACGGTGAGACGGGCCGCTGACAGGGCCCCTTTCGTCGGCGACGGCCGATGGCTGGTCTGGTTCACTCACGACGCTGTGCCCCCGACATCGACGAGCAGGGACCCCGACACCCGTGGCCGATCCCCGACGTGTGCTGATCACCGGTATCGCCGGCCAACTCGCCGGTCAGCTGGCCCGCGCGCTCGAGGAGCGTGATGACGTTCTGGAGATCGTCGGGGTGGACGTGCGCGAGCCGCAGCACGACCTGCGCCGCACCGAATTCGTCCGCGCGGACGTGCGCAATCCGCTGGTCGCCCGGGTGATCGACGCCTCCGCGATCGACACGGTGGTGCACCTGAGCACGGTGGCGACACCGCAGGCCGCTGGCGGTCGGACGCGGATGAAGGAATCCAACGTCATCGGCGCGATGCAGTTGCTCGCTGCCTGCCAGAAGGCGCCGACCGTCGCGCGGTTCGTGCTGAAGTCGTCGGCGGCCGTCTACGGTTCGGAGCACGGCGACCCGGTCAGCTTCCGGGAACGCGCGGTCCCGAAGGCCACACCCAGACACGGCTTCGGGCAGGACGCGGCGGAGGTCGAAGGGTACGTCCGCGCGTTCGGGCGGCGGCGCAAGGACGTGGACGTCACGATCCTGCGTTTCGCCAACTTCCTGGGTGGCCGGGTCGACGGCGCCTTTCAGTCGCTGTTCAACCTGCCCGTGGTGCCGACGGTGCTGGGGTTCGATCCGCGACTGCAGTTCGTCCACGACGATGACGCCCGGGAAGTACTGGAACGCGTGACGACGGGCGAGCATCCGGGCATCTTCAATGTGGCCGGCGATGGTGTGCTGTACCTGTCGCAGTGCATCCGGCTGGCCGGCCGACTGCCCGCACCGGTGCCGCTGCCGTTCGTCTCGGCGGTGGCCTCCGCGGTGCGCCGGTCGGGGCGTGCCGACGTCCCGATGGACCAGCTGCGCTTTCTGCAGTACGGGCGCGTGGTCGACACCACCCGCCTGCGGCGACAGATCGGCTTCGACCCGCGCTACTCGACACGGCAGGCTTTCGAGGACTACGTGCGCCGCCGCCGGGTCCGCGGTGTGGTCGGCCGCGAGCAAGTCATCCGGTGGGAACGCGAACTCTACGATTTCCTGCAGCGCAAGGGTCAGGAACGTTTTCTCGACGCACGACGCGACGGGACACGATGATGGAGCAGCACGCGCAGATCATTTCGATCGCTGAGCAGCGCGCGGCCCGTGAGGCGCGCGGTGGTGGTCCGGGTACGGCAGCAGGCGGCCAGACCCAGCCCCGCTGTGAGGCCACCACGGCGGCCGGGCGGCAGTGTCGCAACTATGCGACCGACGGCGCTCTGTGCCGGGTCCACGTCGTCCAGCAGTCCGAGCAACCCCCATCCGGTGGGGGAGCGACAGCGGGTGGGGCGACAACTGCGGGTGGGGCGACGACAGCGGGTGGGGCGACGACAGCGGGTGGGGCGGCGACAGCGGGTGAGGCGACGACGCCCGGGGAAGACGCCCCGCGGACGGGATCGTCGGGCACGTCAGGTCCCGACGGATCTCCCCACGACGA
>JBDNIX010000394.1:0-12061 GCA_041688045.1 Nitriliruptoraceae bacterium | reverse complement strand
GGTGGCGGTGGTGGCGGGTGGTCGGACAACGCAGATCCCGATCCATGTCGCGCTGGCAACGTGCGTGGCGACAGTGTGACAGGTGATGGCCGGGGGGAAAGGCCTCGGCGACCGTACCCCCGGGGGGCGGCCAGTAGGCTCCCCGACCGGTGAGGAGGACCCGCGTGCCGCAGGAGCTCGATCCGCAGCAGTCCGCTCAGCTCGGTGCCCTGGTTGACGTCCATCCGGAAGCCCGTGAGCTGGGCGATCGCTTTGCGGCCGCTGGTCACGAGCTTCACCTGGTCGGCGGCACGGTTCGTGACACGTTGTTGGCTGGCGGTGACGCCGACCAGGCCTCCACCGTGGACCTGGACTTCGCCACGTCCGCCCATCCGGAGGAGACCGAGGCCATCGTGCGCTCCTGGGCGACGGCCGTGTGGCTGACCGGTGCCGAATTCGGGACCGTTTCCTGCCAGCGGGAGACTCCTGGCCGCCCGACCCGCAGGATCGAGATCACGACGTACCGCGCGGACGTCTACGCGCCCGGATCCCGGCACCCGAAGGTTCGCTACGGCGACACGATCGATGCGGATCTCTCACGGCGCGACCTGACGGTGAACGCGATGGCCGTCAGGGTGCCGGACTTCGCCTTCGTTGACCCGTTCGGAGGGCTGAGCGATCTCCAGCGACGACGCCTTCGCACCCCGATCGACCCGCACACCTCGTTCGGCGACGATCCGTTGCGGATGGTGCGTCTCGCGCGGTTCGCCGCCGTCCTCGATGCGGAGGCGTCGGACGACGCTGTCCGGGCCGCAACCGACATGGCCGATCAGCTCCAAACCGTTTCGGCCGAACGGATCCGGGACGAACTCGTCAAGCTCATCCTCGGTCCACGTCCCCGGCGTGGCGTCCAGCTACTGCTGCGGACCGGCCTGATGGTGCACGTCATCCCGGAACTCGTCGAGCTGCGTGACTGCCGCGACCCTCTCCACCGACACAAGGACGTCTACCTCCACACCCTGGCCGTCATGGAGAACGCCATGGCGCTGGAGGGCGACGAACCTGACTTCGTGCTGCGGTTCGCGGCCCTCCTGCACGACATCGGCAAGCCCGACACCAAGGAACTCCACGGCGACGGCAGCGTCACCTTCCACCACCACGACGTGGTCGGTGCGCGCATGACGCGACACCGCATGCGTGAGCTGAAGTTCGACAAGTCGACCGTCAAGGATGTCAGTGAGCTGGTGCGGATGCACCTGCGGTTCCACACGTACGAACAGGGGTGGACCGATTCCGCCGTGCGCCGTTATGTGCGCGACGCGGGCCATCTCTACGAACGGCTCAACGCGCTGACACGTGCGGACGTCACCACCGGAAATGCGCGCAAGGCTTCCCGGATCCAACGCCGTGTCGACAGTCTGGAGGCCCGCGTCACCGAGTTGCGTGAGCAGGAAGAGCTGGACGCGATGCGACCACCCGTGGACGGCAACCAGATCATGTCGCATCTGGGCATCCCCCCTGGACCGGCCGTCGGCGAGGCGTGGAACCACCTGCTGGAGCTGCGCCTGGACCGCGGTGAAATGACCGGGCAGGAAGCCTTCGACGCTCTGGACGAATGGTGGGCGCAGCGTCCATCGGACCTGGCGTGACCCCGTCGCTGCCACCGTCGTGGCGCGATGCCGCCGACCGGCCAGTGGATGCGCCAGCCGTGCCCGGGCCGGAGACGGCACCCTTCTACCTGCCCATCGGTGACTTTCAGGGGCCGGACTACCGCCGCAATGCCTTCGCGGCCGGCACCGACGAGGAGGTGGCCGCGCTCCGCCGACTGGTGCAGCTGCCATCTGCATCGAGGTTGCTGGATGTCGGCTGCGGCGATGCCCGCCACCTGCGAGGGCTGATCGCGGGCGGCGCGGACGTCGTCGGTGTCGGCGTGGATGTGTCGCCGGGCCTGATCTCGGCCGGACGCGCAGCGGCCGCCGCCCAGGACGTCGAGGTGGAACTGCTGGTCGGTGACGCCCGTAACCTGCCGGAGGTCCTCGGAACCCGCGCTGGGAACTTCGACGTGGTGTGGTCGCTGTGCCAGGGAGCACTCGGCACCTCGCCGCTGACCGACCCCATGGTGCTGTGGGGGATGGCGTCTGCCGTTCGCCCCGGTGGCACGGTCGTCGTGACCCTGTTCCACGCCCTGTTCGCCGCTCGCCACCTCGCCCCCGGCGATGCCTTCGACACGGTCGGGATGGTGCACCACCAACGGGCTGATGTCCGTGGGCCGGATCACGCCCGCCGCGCCTTCGATCTGTGGACGGCGAGCTACACGGTGCGGGAGGCGATCCGGATCGTCGGGAAGGCAGGCCTTGACGTGGTCAGCATCCGGGGGGCGGAACCCGGTGCCTACGGTCGGCGCTCTGCCGGGGAGATCGGACTGGACGATCCGGAACTGCTCGTCGTGGCCAGTCGCCCCCTGTAGGCCGCCAAGACGGGTGCATCCGCGCCCGGCGAGCGGACGCGGATGCACCCATGGCAGCAGGCTCCACGCCTACGTCAGCGCGATCGCGCCGTCGCCCTGCCGCTCCATGGCCAGCTCGTGGGTCTCGCCGAGCCCGTCGACCAGTTTCACGGTCCACCGGGTGTCGGTCTGTGCGGTGAAGCCGTCGATCCGGACGTCGGCCGGCAGATCCAGTGCGAAGGTCGCGTTGTCATCCGCCGTGCGGCCGGTTCCCGGACCGTCTTGCCACCCGAAGCTGCGCAGTGTCACGCCGTCCGGGGTCGGTTCGGTCCACAGCACGCTGTCCACGTCCGGTGTCCACACCACGTCGATGGTGGACTCCATCACATCCTGCGGTTGCAGGTAGTCGGGAAGCTCGGTGAAGGCACCGTCGCTGCCCTCGCTGACTTCCAGGTGGTAGAGCCGGTAGACCTCGCCGCGCAGCACCACGACGATCGCGTCCAGCTCGGTTGCGGTCGCACCCGGTCGAACGATCACTTGCGTGAAGGAGTCGAGCCGTTCGTTCGGATGCTCCCAGGTCCCCTTGACGGAGCCGTCCGTCCCCGTGACGGTCAGCCGGTCCTCGTCGAAGGCGGAGGTCAGGGTGGCGGTCGCGTCGTCCCCCTCGTCGTCGCGCACCGGCGCGTCGGATGCGTCAGACGGCATCGCGGTTTCGTCGGGGGTGTTGTCGGTTTCGTCGGCCGCATCATCGGTGTCGGGCGCGTCGTCTGACGAGGTGTCCTCGCTGACGGGATCCGCCGCATCGCCGGTTTCGTTGCCGGCTGGAGCCGCGACGTCGACGGGTTCTCCGGCGGCATCGTCGACCTCGTCGACCTCGGATGCCCCCCCGCACGCGGCGGCGAGCACACCGACGAGCACGAGAGCAGCCAGGTGGGGCTGGGCGCGGCGTGGTCGTGCGGCGGCGAAGGAGCGGGAGCGTGGCGTCTTCATGGGAGTCCTCTTCGGGGAGTCGGGAGCGGATCCGGCGCCGTGGCGGCGCCTTCACCTCTCCGACGCACGGGGGGTCACCGAGGTTGCACCGGGCTTTGCGTCGCGTCGGGCCGACGCGCCAGGGGGCTGCGGACCGCCGGCCAGCGGGTCACAGCGATGCGGCGGACCGATGCCGTCGGGACCGGGCCCCACCAGCGTCCGTCGGTCGACCGCCGCGGGTCGTCACCACGGACCTCGACGACATCGCCGGCGATGTCGGTCAGGCGCTTGATGATCAGGTGTCCCGGGTCTTGCGGATCGCTCAGCACCACGATCTGGCCGGGGCGCAGTAGCCATCGGAAGGCCGGGACCGTCAGCAACCGATCTCCCGGCCACAGAGTCGGCTCCATGGATGGCCCGCGGACCTCGACGAGGCGCCGCCGGACTGCCAGCCCGACGAACAGGCCCATGCCCACCGCGGCACCGGCGCGGCCCAGCCCAAGCAGCGGTGGCACCTCGAGGTCCTTTGTGGTTGGTCGAACACGTGGATGGCGTTCGGTGCGGCGCGTCTCCTGCGGCGCGGTGTTGCGGACGATTCGCAGGTGACGATCGTCCATTCGCGATGTCGGCAGTCCTGGCTAACCTCGCGGTGAACACCCGTCAACACGAGGAATCACCATGCAGCTTGCATCCTTCTTCCGCTCGCTCGTCACCATTCCGGTGGTCGACGCCCACTGCGACCTCATGTGTGGGGTCTACAACCCGGCGCAGGCTCGCATCGAAGCCGAGTCCGTCCACGAGATCGCTGTCAAGTACCAGGACTCCGCCGACGAAACCTTCCGGGCCCGGTGCGTCATCATCAAGGAGGAGCGCGCCGAGCTGGTCAAGCATCACCTGTCGGTGCTGTGGACCGACTACTTCAAGCCGCCGCACCTCGAGGAGTACCCGGATCTCCACGAGAAGTTCTGGTTGGCGATCAAGGCCGCCGGTGACGCCAAGAAGACGATGGACCCCAAGGCCGGCGAGGACCTGTTGGCCAAGATCGACGAGATCGCGGACATCTTCTGGGCCACCAAGGGCGGCAAGCCCGACTGGATGACCACGTAGTTCGAAGTTCGAACCCTCGCATCTCCGAGCGCCGCGGCCGATCCGGTCCGCGGCGCTCGTCTGTTCGAACGGGATCTGCCCGGTTCGAACGGGTGCTGGCCCGGGCTTGGCGCGTCCAGCGTCTCCCTGAAGTGAAGTGACCTTCGGGGCGTCGCTTGGCTTCACCGGACGACGGATGGTGCACGCGCGTGGTGTCCCTTGAAGTGAAGTGACCTTCGGGGCGTCGCTTGGCTTCACCGGACGGCGGATGGTGGGCTGGCGCCTACAGGCCTTGCCGGTAGGCCGCCCGTTCGCGGCAGCGCGAGCACCGACCGCTCTCGGCGGCCTCAGACTGCGGCGGCGTGGCGACGCTGCGGCCGCAGCGACAGCGGAAGTGGACGCACTCCTCGGCATCGGGCATCGAGGAGTGCTCCGTGCCGGCAGCGTGCTGCGGCTGAGGTGTCGTATCGATCATCGCGCTCGACATCCTGCACACCATCTTTCGCGGGGAGGTTTCCACCATGTTGCGATCACGCCACCCTTCTAGCATCGACGAGCGGCGCAGAAGCTGAAGCCATCCGCCCTCGTCGTCCGGCCACCCTCCGGCCACCGTCCGGCCACCATCCGGGCCCCGCGGCACGAGCCCCGAACATCAGTCGCCGCCGAGTCCCAGGTGGTGGGCGTGAAATGCCAACACGTCGGCGCGTTCATCCAGCAGCTTGCTGACCGGCTTTCCGGCCCCATGCCCAGCCGCGATGTCGACGCGGAGCAGGACCGGCGCGTCACCACCCTGAGCGCGTTGGAGCGCCGCCGCGAACTTGTACGAATGGGCCGGGACGACGCGGTCGTCGGTGTCGCCCGTGGTGATCAGTGTCGGTGGGTAGGCCCGACCATCCTGGATGCGGTGATACGGGGAGTAGCGCAGCAGCACCTCGAGGTCGTCCGGGTCGTCCGGGGACCCGTAGTCCGACGTCCAGGCCCACCCGATGGTGAAGCGGTGAAATCGGACCATGTCCAGCACGCCGACCTCCGGGACGACGCTGCCGAACGCCTCGGGCTCTCGCGTGAGGCAGGCGCCGGCGAGCAGCCCCCCGTTTGAACGACCCTCGATGCCGAGGTGCCGTGGCGCCGACCACACCGCGCTGCCGTCCGCATCCGGGGTGACGGGCGTCGCCGTGACGGCGTTGCGGCGGCGCCCCGTGAGCCAGGCGGCACAGGCCAGCGCGTCGTCGAACACGTGCTCCTTGGCGTCCAATCGACCGTCGTCATGCCAGGCCCGTCCGTACTCACCGCCCCCGCGCAGGCAGGCAACGGCCAGGAGGCCGCCCGCGTCGACCCAGGCACGCCATCCCGGCCGGTACAGGGGCGTGACGGCGATGTCGAAGCCGCCGTACCCCCACAACACCGTCGGCACGCTCCCGTCCGGCGTGATGTCCCGCCGGTGGACCAGGAACAAGGGGATCGCGACCCCGTCGTGGTGGACTCGGACCTGCTCGACGGCCAGGTGGTCCGCGACCGGGGCCGACGGCGGGGTGACGACGATCGCCTGACGTCGGCCGCCCTCGACCGCCGGTCCAACTTCGTCGAGGTCGATGCGCAGGACCGCCGCGGGGCCGGTGAAGGTCTCGAACGTCAGGTGTGCAGACGTGTCCTGGCGCCCGCCGCTGACGGCCGTCACCGTGCCCGGCCCGGGGAGTGCCACCTCGGCACCGAGGGCTCCCGTGCGGGCGTCATGGATCCGCAGCCTCGCGGTCGCATGGTGCAGCGACCGCGTCAGCAGCCAGGCCGGTGCATCGTCGGTGGCCCCGCCCACGAGCTGTGCGTCCTCCAGACGGTCGGCGCCGGCCGGGATGACCTCTCGGCGGGTTCCGCTCTGCAGATCGACGGCGATGACCCGGCCGAGCGGCGCATCGTGGTCCGTGACCAGCAGGAGTTCGCCATCGAGCACCCCCAACGGCTGGTAGCGGGCATCACCGTCATCCAGCAGCGGTCGGATCGGTCCGATCCCGTCACCGTCGATCGCGGCGACGTGGACCCGGTTGGTCGGGTGCGTGCCGTGCGTCACGGTGAGCAGCAGCCACCGGCCGCTGTGGCTGACTTCGGGATGGAAGCCCCATTCCGGTTGGTCGGGACGTGCGTGAAGGAGTTCGTCGGTTTTCGGGTCGGACCCGATCACGTGGCGTCGCAGCTGCTGGTTCCGATTGGCGGCGGTGTGGGCGTCCTGATCGGACGGTGGGTCGTAGGCGGCGTACAGGAACGCGTCGCCGTCGGGTAGCCAGGCCGCGGACGAGAACTTGGACCAGCGCACCTCGTCGTCCAGGATGGTTCCGGTCGCCGTCTCGACGACCCGCCAGACCATCCAGTCGGACCCTGCATCACTACGCGCGAACGCAGCCCGCTCCCCATCGTCGGTCACCGACAAGCCGGTCAACGCCGCCGTGCCGTCCTTCGTCCAGCTCGTGGGATCGAGGAGCAGTTCCCATCGATCCGTTGCCGGCACCGTCGCGCGCGGGACACCCGGATCCGCAGCTGCGGTCCACAGCACGTCCTGGTCCTGTGTGCCGTCGTTCGCGATCTGGAACCAGCGGTCGCCGCGACGCCACGGGGCACTGCGGCGCGGGTGGTTCCACAGCTGGGCCAGGTGTTCCCGGAACCATGCGCGCCCGGGCAGCGCGCGGAGGTGGTCCGTCGCGGCGGCGGCCTGCCCGCGGACCCAGGCCGCCAGTTCCGGATCGTCGGCGGGAGCCTCCAACCACCGGTACGGATCGGCGACCCGGTGTCCGTGCAGGTCCTCGACCAGGTCCTGCCGGCGGGTTGGCGATGGACCGATCGATGTTGTCTGCAGACGATCCGTGCCCGGCGTCGTCGGGTGCGCGCTGTTCGCGCCGGTGGCGTCATCCATCACGAGAGCTCCACGGACGACCGGGTCGGGGCAGCGGGGAACAACGACGCTAACCCCGCCCGGCCGTTCGCACGAACCTCCACGCGCGCAC
The DNA here is from genome assembly GCA_041688045.1 of Nitriliruptoraceae bacterium. Classification (GTDB taxonomy): domain Bacteria; phylum Actinomycetota; class Nitriliruptoria; order Nitriliruptorales; family Nitriliruptoraceae; genus CSSed11-175R1. Next base: position 4,588 of record JBDNIX010000394.1, on the reverse strand, counting down.
GGGGCCGTGCCCGCGTACCCTGTCCCGGTCGCGCAGCACGAGCGGCAGGTCCACGAACCGGCGGGCTGGCCGTCGGCCAAGACCGCATCAGCACGGTGCGGGCACGGTGCGAGCACGGTGCGGGCCGGATGCGAGCACGGTGCGGGAAGGAGCCATCGGACGGTGCGCAAGGCAGGGATCGACTACCGGATGCAACGCCGGGCCGTCCTGGCCGACGTCCGATCCGGCCTGCGGTCCGTCGATGACGTCTGCGATGCCCATCCGGACCTGGTCCGCGCCGCCATCCACATCGGGACGCCGACCACCGACGCCTGCCCGATGTGCGACCACCAGACGCTGGCGCAGGTCACGTACGTCTTCGAACGCAAGGGCACCCGCTCACCCGGTGGTCGCGCGATCCCCCGCGAGTCCCTTGCCCGGCAGGTGGACCGGTTCGGGGAACTGACGGTCTACGTCGTCGAGGTCTGCCGCGACTGCCACTGGCACCACCTCGTCGAGTCCTTCCTGATGGTGGCGCAGGACGAGGACGTCAACGCGGGGTGAACAGCCCGACCACGACCAGGCCGATGCCGGTCACGATGATCGCCGGTGACGACAGCAGATACCACCCGGCAACGACCGCGATCGCGCCCGCGGTGAACAGGACGGGCCCGATCACCCGGGCTGCGTCGGTCGCCGCCTCCTCCTGATCGTCGAGGTCCAGCACGGTCCGTCCGTGCCGGTCCACGTGACCCCCCCGCGGCGCGTCGTACCACCCGGGCGCGCTCCCGCCCGCCGCACGCAGCTCCACGGCCACCCCGTCATCCAGGCTGCGGAAGATGTCGCTCCACGACAGCGCGAACTCCGTACGCAGGTCATCGCGCCACCCGTGTTCGACCAGCACCTCGACGCCGTCGTCATGCGCTCGCATCGTGTGGGGGATCGCCCGGCGATACAGCAGCTCGCCGATCCGCTCTGCGACCGCCGGATGGAAGCGTCCGAGATGCGCGTCCGTCTCCTGGGGACGTGCCACCTCGGCGTGGATGTCGACCTCGTCCTCGGGGAGGAGTTCGACCCCGCAATCCGCGCACAGCACGACGCCGTCCTCGTAGTCGTCGTGGCACCTGGGGCATCGCATGCTGCCCAGGCTACGGCCTGACTACGGTGCATGGTGTCCGCGACGGCGGTGTCCCCCGCACCGTCGGCACGACCGGAAGGCTGGCTCATGACCGATCGCATCTATTCGACCGACCAGTACGCGCGAGAGGTCGATGCACGGATCGTCGACGTCGACCGGGACGACGGGCGGGTCCTGCTCGACCGAACGGTGTTCTATCCCGGCGGCGGGGGCCAGCCGTACGATCTGGGTGAGCTGATCATCGGCGACGATCGCCTGGCGGTCGTACGGGTCGCCGAGGATCAGCGCGGTGTGTGGCACTGGCTCGAAGGTGGCTTGCCACCGACGGGTACCGACGTGCACGGCCAGGTCGACTGGGACCGCCGGTACCGACTGATGCGCACCCACACGGCCATGCATGCGCTGTGTGGCGTGGTCTGGGCGCGATATGCCTCGCCGGTGACCGGAGGCAACATGGAGCCCGGGGTCGGCCGCCTGGACTTCGAGCTCCCGGACTGGGACCCGGATGACAAGGTGGGCATCGAGCAGGAACTCAACGCCCAACTGGCGGCTGCCAGGCCCGTCGAGGTGTCCTTCCTCCCGCGGGAGGAAGCGGACCAGGACCCGTCGCTGATCCGGACCAAGGTGTCGTTGCTCCCGGCCGCGCTGCGCGAGGTCCGCGTGATCGACATCGTCGGATTGGACCGGCAGGCCGACGGCGGCACCCATGTCGCGTCGACGACCGAGGTCGGGCATGTCCGCGTCGCGAAGGTGGAGTCGAAGGGCAAGGGGTTCCGACGCATCCGCCTGGTGATCGAGGACCCGGCGACGCCGTCGGACTGAACGGCCGGCTCGGCGGCCGAACGGAGATCAGCGGGTCTGCGTAGAACTACTGGGGCTCGGACGCATCATCATCATCATCATCGAGGTCCCGCAGTCCGGGAGGCAGCGGGATCTCCGTCGCGGGCACGTCGTCAGGCGGGATGGTCGCCACGTCACAGGTCGGGCAGACGTCCTGCCAGGGCAGGGCTTCGCGACGGCATGACGGGCAGATCTTCGTGCCGAGATCGACGCGCGTGCGCGACCCGGGTAGCTGGTCGTCTTCGTCGGCCCTCATGTTGATGATGCCCATCGGTGCCTCCCCGGCTGTCGCTGGTGGCTCTGGTGCTGGCGGATCAGCGTGCGCGACGCAACACGGTGACGTCGTCGCCGTATCCGCCCGGTTCGCGTTCTTCGGCCCATTCGATGTCCGTGTCTGGACAACGATGGATGCTGCGGCCCATCCCGTCGATACGCAACTGCTGGAGGTGTTTGGTGAGGTAGTCCCTCGCCACGTCACCACTCAGACCGTTGAGCACCCTGCATCGGCATTGCACCACGCTCGAGCCTCCGGACGGTCGCTCACCGGACGATACCCAGGTGGCGGCTGTACCGTGTCGGGCGACCAAGCCCGTCGACAAGGCCGTTCCCGTGACCGATCCCGCCCGTTGGTACCACCTCCAGGGTGACGAGCAGCACGGGCCCGTGAATCTGGCGACGGTGCGCGGACTCGTGTTGGACGGAACGGTGGCCCCCGACACGTACGTCTGGGCGGACGGCATGCCGGACTGGCTACTGGCCAAAGAGGTCCCGGCCATCACCCCGCCGGCCAGCGTGCGCAGCAGCCTCCCCGCCTGGCGGTGATCCGTCCACCGACGCGCCGACGCACCGGTGCGCCGATGTACCGGTGCGCCACGTCGCCGGATGCCCACGGTCGCGGAGCCACGCGTTAGCGTCTGTCCCACCATGAGCCCACCCTCCCCCCACCCTGACGCGTCGACCGGCATCGATGCGCTGGACGTCCTGCACGCCCGCGGTTTCGTGCAGGACGTGACGGACGACGACGGCCTGCGGGCCCTGTTCGCCACGGAGCGGGTCTCCTACTACGTCGGGTTCGATCCGACGGCGGCGTCGCTGCACATCGGTCACCTGGTCGGAATCATGGCGATGGCGCACCTCAAGCGGCTCGGCCATCGTCCCATCGCCCTCGCCGGGGGCGCCACGGGGCGCATCGGCGACCCGTCGTTCCGCGACGCCGAGCGAGAACTGCTCGACGACGACGCCATCGACCGCAACCTCGCCGGAATCCGGGTGCAACTCGACCGCATCATCGGGCTCGACGACGGCGACGGCTTCCTCGTCGACAACTACGACTGGACGCGCGGCCTGTCCACGCTCGCGTTCCTGCGGGACGTCGGCAAGCACTTCTCGGTCAACCAGATGATCGCGCGCGACTCGGTCAAGAAGCGCCTAACGGAACGCGAACAGGGCATCAGCTACACGGAGTTCAGTTACCAGCTGCTCCAGGCGTACGACTTCGCCGTGCTGTACGACCGTGAGGGCTGCCGCCTGCAGGCGGGCGGGTCCGACCAGTGGGGCAACATCGTCGCCGGGGTGGACCTGACCCGGCGGATGCACGGCGGCGAGGTGTTCGGGCTCGTGTGGCCGTTGGTCACCCGTTCCGACGGCCGGAAGTTCTCCAAGTCCGACGGGACGGCGATCTGGCTGGATCCCGACCTGACCTCCGCGTACGCCTACTACCAGTGGTTCGTGAACGTCCCCGACGCCGACGTGATCCGGTTCCTGAACCTGTTCACGTTCCTCCCGCTGGACGAGATCGCCGCGCTGGAAGTCGAGCACGACCGCGACCCGTCCGCCCGCGTCGCCCACCGCGCGCTCGCCCGCGAGGCGACCCGCATCGTTCACGGTGACGACGGGGTCGCCGCCGCCGAACGTGCCACCTCGGCGCTGTTCAGGGACGCCGAGTTGGTGGATCTCGATGATGCGGTGCTGGCGGACGCGTTCGGGGAGGCCCCGTCTGTGGATCTGCCGCGGTCGGATCTGGAGGCCGGGCTGGGATTGCTGACGCTGATGACCGCGGTCGGAGCGTCCAAGAGCAACGGCGAGGCACGCCGGCTGGTGGAGCAGGGGGCGGTTCGCCTCAACAACGTGGTGGTCGACGACCCGCAGCGCGACGTGACCCCCGCGGACCTCGTCGGCGCCACGACGATGGTGCTGAAGGTCGGCAAGAAGCGGTACTTCCTCGCCCGGTTCGAGTGATCGGCGTGCGCCTCGCGGGGTGGCAGATCCGCGACGTCCGGTCGATCTGGGGCCCGGCGCAGGACATCGACCTGGGGGAGCGAGTCACGGTGCTGGTCGGTGCCAATCGGGCCGGTACCAGCAACGTCGCCTTCGCGCTGGCCGCTGCCCTTGACGCGGACATCGACTTCCGACCCGGCCGCGACCTGCCGCGCGATCGCCCTGCCGATGCCTCGGTGCTCCTGCGGGTCGACAAGGGCGGGGACGTCGAGGTGTCCTGGGACCCGGACGGAGGCCCGCGTCACGTCAGCGGGGGTCAGGGGGCGGAGCAGCTCACGTCCGGACGGGTGGTGTACGCGCAGATCCACCACACGCCGCGGGACCTCCTCCGCCGGCTGCCTCCCGAACTGCTGG
>JBDNIX010000393.1:0-3098 GCA_041688045.1 Nitriliruptoraceae bacterium | reverse complement strand
GTCGGTGGCCGCGTCGGCTTCTGGGCGTCCATCGGCAACGTCGTGAGCGGCTTGGTCGAGCGGCTGCGGCTCAAGCACCTCCGGCTCATGTCCCTTCAGATCACGGGCTGGTCGCTGCGGATCGGTCACGCTTGGACTCCTGCGATGATGGGTACGCGTGCGGGGCGGCGTTGCGCCGCCCCGCAGCTGCGCACGTGGCGCGATCAGTTGGTGTTGATCTGGATCCGACGCGGCTTGGCTTCCTCCACGTCGAGTGCGATGCTGAACGCCCCGGCTGGGCTCGCGCCCTGCTGGTCACCGAACACCTGGCGCAGGACACGTTGCCTTTCGTCCTGCATCGGGGCGATGGTCGGGTCGGTGAATGGATCCACCGGGTCCGGGTTGTCCGTTCGCCGGCCGGAGTCAGCCGGCGGCCTGCTGGTCATCTCCTTCGTCGACCACCTCGGCGTCGACGACATCGTCGTCCGCCGTGGTCTCACCGTCGTCGTCACCGGCAGCGTCACCCGAAGCAGCGGCCTGGTCGTTCGAGGCCTGGTAGATCGCCTGGGCGAGTTGCTGGGACTTGTTGCCGACCTCTTCCATCTTGGCCTTGATGGCGTCCGTATCGTCACCGTTCAACGCCTCCCGGAGTTCGGTCACGGCCTGCTCGATCTGCGCCCTGGTCGACTCGTCGATCTTGTCGCCGTGCTCCTTGAGGGTCTTGTCGGTCTGGTAGGCCAACGTGTCCGCCTGGTTGCGGGTCTCGACCGCTTCCTTGCGCTTGCTGTCCTCCTCAGCGTGAACCTCGGCGTCCTTGATCATCTGCTCGATGTCGTCCTTGGGCAGGGCCGAGCCGCCCGTGATCGTCATCGACTGTTCCTTGCCGGTACCGAGATCCTTGGCGTTGACGTGGACGATGCCGTTGGCGTCGATGTCGAAGGTGACTTCGATCTGAGGCATCCCGCGTGGCGCCGGAGAGATGTCGGTCAGCATGAACTTGCCGAGTGTCTTGTTGTCCGAGGTGAACTCGCGCTCACCTTGCAGAACGTGGATCTCGACCGATGGCTGGTTGTCGTCCGCGGTGGTGAACACCTCGGACCGCTTGGTCGGGATCGTCGTGTTGCGTTCGATCAGCTTGTGGGTGACGCCACCCTTCGTCTCGATACCGAGCGACAGAGGCGTGACGTCCAGGAGCAGCACGTCCTTGACGTCACCCTTGAGCACGCCGGCCTGCAGCGCGGCACCGATCGCCACGACCTCGTCCGGGTTGACGCCCTTGTGCGGCTCCTTGCCGCCGAGCATCTCCTTGATCAGATCCTGCACGGCCGGGATCCGGGTCGACCCACCGACGAGGATGACATGATCGATCTTGCCGACGTCACCACCGGCGTCCTTGATCGCCCGCTGGAACGGACCCTTCAGCTTGTCCAGCAAGTCGCTGGTCAGTGCGTTGAACTTGGCCCGCGACAGCGTCTGCTCGAAGTGCAGTGGCCCCGCATCGGTCGCGGTCAGGAACGGCAGGTTGATCGAGGTTTCCTGCGACGAGGACAGTTCGATCTTGGCCTTCTCCGCGGCCTCCTTGAGGCGCTGGACCGCCATCTTGTCCTTCGACAGGTCGACGCCCTGTTCGTTCTTGAACTGGGTCAGCATCCAGTCCATCAGGACCTCGTCCCAGTCGTCACCACCAAGCTGCGAGTCTCCCGCGGTGGACTTGACGTCGAACACGCCCTCGGCGATCTCCAGCACGGAGACGTCGAACGTCCCACCACCCAGGTCGAAGACCAGGACCGTCTGCTCGTCCTCCTTCTCCAAGCCGTAGGCGAGCGCGGCGGCGGTCGGCTCGGCGACCAAGCGCAGCACCTCAAGGCCTGCGATCTCGCCGGCTTCCTTTGTGGCCTGTCGCTGCGCGTCGTCGAAGTAGGCAGGGACGGTGATGACCGCCTGCGTGACGTCGTCACCGAGGTACGCCTCGGCGTCGCGCTTCAGCTTCATCAGGATGCGTGCCGAGATCTCCTGCGGCGAGTAGTTCTTGCCCCCGATGTCGGTCTTCCAGTCGGTGCCCATGTGGCGCTTGACCGAACGCACGGTGCGGTCGGCGTTGGTCACCGCCTGACGCTTGGCGACCTCACCGACGAGCACCTCGTCCGACTTGGACCAAGCGACCACCGATGGGGTCGTGCGGGCACCCTCCGCATTGGCGATGACGACGGCTTCGCCGCCTTCCATGACGGAAACGACCGAATTGGTCGTTCCGAGGTCGATTCCAACGGCCTTGGCCATCTGGGGATCCTCCTGCGTGTCAGTAACAATCGGCGTGGTTCATACGGCGCCCCGCCTTCGTCGGCGGGAACCTCATCGCCCAAGATACGACCCGTCAGCCGCCCCGCAACACCCCTGAGCCACTCCGGCTCAAGTAACCATAGCCGAGGTGACTCAGGGGTCCTGCCGAGCACGACACCCGCAGAGTACCCCACCGCGAATATGAGGCCCGGTATCGACGCCGAGACCCGCCCGTCGCGAACTGCGGGATCGAGGCGTCAGTGGTGCTCCTCGTGCGGCGGCTCGGCCACCTTCGGTCGCCATTCGAGTTGCAGAGGCCTGCCTGTGGACGACAGGCGTTCGCGGTGGGGCCAGAAGTCGGTCAGCAGCGCGAAGGGTAGGAGCAGGAAGACTGCCAGCACCGCGATCTGCCAGGTAGCCATGACCGTGCGCCTCCTCGTCGACGGCGAGCAGCGTAGCGATCCCAGCCTTCCCGACGTGCGGATGCCCAGACACGCCCGGCGGACTGCCGTTACGTGCGCAAGCCCATGCGCTGGCGCGGAGCCTGGATCGGTGCGTCCCGCATCGTGCGTAGCATGCTGCCCGCCGCCTGCTGGGTACGAGCCTCCAACCACGGTACGACCCATACCGGCAGCAGTGGGCGGGCCACCGCATAGCCCTGAACCCGATCGCAGCCGTGCGCGTGCAGTTCCCGCATCGCAGAGTCGTCCTCGACACCTTCGGCGACAACCGTCAGCCCGAGCGCGTGGGCGAGCTGGATCACCGACCGGACAATGGCGAGCCCCGCCGGTTCATGCATCCGCCGCACGAACGATCCGTCGATCTTCAGTTCATCGACC
>JBDNIX010000392.1:0-5155 GCA_041688045.1 Nitriliruptoraceae bacterium | reverse complement strand
TCAACGTGCTCGACGCGCTCCGACAAGCCTTCGATGGCAACCCCTGGACACCTCCCACCGCCATCGCGTGACCGGTCGCCGGCCCCGTCGCAACAGACCCTGCCCAGGTCAGACCTGAACAGTTACGCGAATTGTAAGCCGCCCGTCGTAACAGGTGCAAGGCCATGCCTCCCTCAGTCCGTCGCGCTCCCGCGGGGTGGTGCCCTCCGGTAGGGTCATCACCGTCGATATCAGAGTTGCTCCGGCAGCCATCCCGACAACTCGGCACTCGGACCGCGCGAACGGATCTGATCGAGCCACAACTTTTCGTCCCGCTCGCCCTTCCGCGGCCTCGAGCAGCTCGCCAGTCCGCGCCCTGGGGGCGACGACCCCATCCCTACCACCAGCACGATGGCTCCCGGCGCAATGACGACACCTGCGCACGAAACCGTCACCCCGATTTCGCCGTTCCAGCTCTGGTGGGGTCCGGTTGATGTTGTCCCCGGCGCCAAGACGGGAAAACTGAGCCGGGGAATCTCGTTCAGATCGGGATCATGCCGTCGTTGACAAGTCCGATGGCACGAGTCTGTAGTGCAGCCACCGTCAGGATCTCGCCCCACCTCGCGCGGTCGCGATGCCTTTCGGCGTCTACGACAAGGACAGCACCACGCCATTCCCGGCCGAGGGACCACCTCGCACTCATCGACTCAATGGCGTCAGGTGCGTCGGCGGTGACTCACGCTCCGTCGATCGGCGGGATGGCGTTGGCGGCGATGACGTCGCGGTACCACCAGGCAGATTCCTTGGGGGTGCGGACCTGCGTGCTGTAGTCGACGTGGACGATCCCGAACCGCTTGCTGTAACCGTAGGCCCATTCGAAATTGTCCATCAGGGACCACAGGAAATAGCCATTGACAGCAAGGCCGGCATCGATGGCGCGGCCGACGGCAGCCAGGTGGTCGCGGACGTAGGCGATCCGTCGGTCGTCCGGGACGCGGCCGTCGGCGTCGACGTGGTCGTCGAAGGCCGCACCGTTCTCCGTGACCATCAGGGGGAGGTCGGGGTGGTCGCGGTGCAGACGGCCCAGCAGGTCTTCCAAGCCGGTTGCGTCGACCGGCCAGCCCATCTGGGTGTAGGGCCCGCGTTGTTCGACGAACTCCACGTCGTCACAGCCGACCCACGGTGTGGCGGTACCCGAGCCATGTTCCCCCGACATCTGCCGGCGCCCAGAGCCGCTCCACTGCCGAACCAGTATCGGGAAGTAGTAGTTGACGCCGAGCACGTCGATCGGCGTGGCGATGTCGTCGACATCACCGTCGCGGACGAAGCTCCAGTCGGTGATGGCGGCGGTGTCCGCGACGAGGTCGTCCGGGTAGCCGCCGTCGAACAAGGGTCCGAGGAAGATCCGGTTGGCGACCCCGTCGACCTTGCGCACCGCGTCGTCATCAGCGCCGTCGGGATCGACACCTCGAATGACCTGGAGGTTGAGGGTGATCGACAACGACGCATCGTCGCCGGCGGTCGCCCGCAGTGCCTGACACGCCAGCCCGTGGCCGAGGTTCAGATGGTGCGCCGCCGTCAGCGCGGCCGCCGGTTCCGTGCGTCCGGGGGCGTGCACGCCTGCGGCATAGCCAAGGTACGCCGAGCACCACGGCTCGTTGAGCGTGGTCCAGGTGCGGACCCGGTCGCCGAGCGCGTCGCCCAGCAGTTCGGCGTACTCGGCAAACCGCATGGCGGTGTCGCGGTGCGGCCAGCCGCCGGCATCCTCGAGTTCCTGGGGCAGGTCCCAGTGGTAGAGCGTGGCGACCGGATCGATCCCTCTGGTGAGCAGGGCGTCCAGCAACTGCGCGTAGAAATCGACCCCGGCCGGGTTGAGTTTGCCGCGGCCGCCTGGCTGCACGCGCGGCCAGGAGATCGAGAATCGGTAGGCCTGCAGGCCCAGGTCGGCCATCAGGTCGACGTCGTCGGCCCACCGGTGATAGTGGTCGGTGGCGACGTCGCCGGTGTCGCCATCCTGCACCCTGCCGGGAGTGTGGCTGAAGGTGTCCCAGATCGGGAGGCCTCGTCCGCCCTCCCGTGCACCGCCTTCGATCTGGTACGCGGCCGTTGCGGCTCCCCAGAGGAACCCCGGGGGAAAGACGTAGCCGTCCCGGGCATCGTGTGCCGGTGCGCTCATCGCGCTGGGTCACTCGCCGCCGGACGGTCCGGGAGGCGGAGGTCGCCGTCCACCCGTTGTGGGATCCCGAGCGGGTTGTCATCGCGGACCGCCGGTGGCAACCATGCTTCCGGCGCATCCTGGAAGGTGACAGGTCGTAGGAAGCGCCGAATGGCGGTCGCACCGACCGAGGTGTGCAACGGCGCAGTCGTCGCCGGCCAGGGGCCGCCGTGGTGCTGTGCCCAGCTCACGGCGACGCCCGTGGGCCAACCACCGAAGATGACACGACCGGCGATGGCGGTCAGATGGGGCAGCAGGGACGAGGTGGCAGCCACCTCGGCGTCCTCTGCATGCACGGTCGCGGTGAGCGCACCCGGAAGCGTGCGCAGACCAGTGAGCAGTTCGGCCTGGTTGGCGTACCGGACGATCAATGTGGTCGGTCCGAAACATTCTTTGAGCAGCGTGTCGGCCCCGGCGCTCAGCCGTGCGGCGCGGGTCGCCAGCACGACGGGCGTCGCGGACCGGCCGGTGAGCGCGGTGGCGGGATCGCCGGCGAGGACGTCCACGTCCGCGTGCGCAGCCAGCGTCTGCAGGCCGGATCCGAAACCTTCAGCGATCCGGTCGTTGAGCATCGTGCCACCGTCGGCGGCCTGCGCCGCGGTGGTGATCGCCTGCAACAGCGCCGCATCGTCCGGCGCGAACACGACGCCGGGCTTGGTGCAGAACTGCCCGACGCCCAGGGTCATCGACCCGACGAGACCCGTTGCCAGCTCGTCCGGCCGCGCCGCCGCGGCGCCCTCGGTGATGATGACCGGGTTCAGGCTGCCGAGCTCACCGTAGAACGGGATCGGATCCGGTCGGCCGGTCGCCAGGTCGAACAGGGCGCGGCCGCCTGCCAGCGACCCCGTGAAGCCGACGGCCCGGATCGTCGGATCGGTGACCAGATCCCGTCCGGCCTCCAGCCCGTGGACCAGGGCGAACGTGCCCGTCGGGGCGCCGGCCGCGCGCAAGGCGTCGGTCACGATGGTGGCGGTCAGCTCGGAGGTGCGCGGGTGCCCCGGATGGGCCTTGACGACCACCGGACAGCCAGCCGCCAGTGCCGATGCCGTATCGCCACCCGCGACGCTGAATGCGAACGGGAAGTTGCTGGCCGAGAACACCGCGACCGGTCCGAGCGCCTGCAGAACGCGGCGCAACTCGGGCCGTGGCGGTGTCGCCCCGGGATCCGCGTGGTCGATGGCGACCTCGAAGCAGCTGCCCTCGATGAGTACGTCCGCGAACAGTCGCAGTTGACCCGTGGTCCGCCCCACCTCGCCGGTCAGTCGGGGGAGCCCGAGCGCGGTTTCGTCATCGGCCACGGCGGCCAGGTCGTCCTTCCGGGCATCCAGCGCATCGGCCACCGCTCGCAGCCACCCGGCCCGTTCGGTGGGCGGCGCCTGCACGACAGCCGGTGCGGCGGCCCCGGCGATCCCGGTCGCCTCGGCGACCGAGAGTGCGCGGTCGTTGGGGTGGGTCGTGTCCGGTGTGCCGTTGGTGCTCACCTGGCAACTCCTGTAGTCGTGGTCCTTGATGTCAGTTGGGTTTTTGTACCCAGCCGTCTTGGCCAGCAACCTACAACCTGACGGCGGAGTATCGACTTGTTCGATTAACGTCGTGACCGGGGCGGTGTGGGCGCTCCGGTATTGTGACCGACCGGGATGCGACCGGCGCGAACGAGGAGCTACGTCAGCATGAACAGCAACAGCTTCCAGGCAAAAGCTCAGCTCGATGTCGATGGCACCGGCTACGAGATCTACCGACTCGATGCCGTTGACGGCTCAGATCAGCTGCCCTACAGCCTCAAGGTGTTGCTCGAGAACCTCCTGCGGACCGAGGACGGCGTACAGGCCACTGCGGATCACATCCGGGCGCTGGCCGCCTGGGACCCGATGGCAGCCCCGAGCACGGAAATCCAGTTCTCGCCGTCACGAGTCATCCTCCAGGATTTCACGGGGGTGCCGGCTGTCGTTGACCTCGCCGCCATGCGTGAAGCGATGGTCGATCTGGGCGGGGATCCAGCCAGGATCAACCCACTCGTTCCGGTGGAGTTGGTCATCGACCACTCGGTGATCGCTGACGTCTTCGGCGTCGAGGACGCCTTGGAACGCAACATCCAACTCGAGTACGAACGCAACCGTGAGCGCTATCAATTCCTGCGCTGGGGGCAGGCGGCGTTCGACAGTCTCAAGGTTGTCCCGCCCGGAACCGGAATCGTGCATCAGGTGAACCTGGAGTACCTGGCACGCGTTGTCTTTTCGGACGAGGGTGCGGACGGTGTTCGCCAGGCGTACCCGGATACGCTCGTCGGGACCGACTCGCACACGCCGATGGTCAACGGGCTCGGTGGTCTTGGTTGGGGCGTCGGCGGCATCGAGGCCGAGGCCGCCATGCTCGGACAGCCGGTGTCGATGCTGATTCCGAAGGTGGTCGGCTTCAAGTTGTCGGGTGAGCTGCCCGACGGTGCGACGGCTACTGACCTCGTGTTGACGATCACCGAGATGTTGCGCGAGCACGGTGTGGTTGGGAAGTTCGTCGAGTTCTACGGAGCTGGTGTCGCCGCCGTCCCGCTGGCCAACCGGGCGACCATCGGCAACATGTCTCCGGAATACGGTTCGACGGTGGCGATCTTCCCGATCGACGAGGAAACGCTGACCTATCTGCGTTTCACGGGTCGCGATGATCATCAGGTCAAGTTGGTGGAGGCCTACGCCAAGGAGCAGGGTCTGTGGCACGACCCCTCGCAGGAAGCGGTTTACTCGGAGACGCTCGAATTGGATATCTCGACGGTGGTGCCGTCCCGCGCAGGCCCGAAGCGGCCGCAGGATCGCGTGTCGCTCAGTGATGCCAAGCGGTCGTTCCGGGTCGCCCTCCAGGACTACACCGGGGCTGAGCCCGTAGGACTGGACCAGGAACTGGATGCCACGTTCCCGGCCAGTGATCCGATTGCCGTGGACGGTGACGACGCCGGGGACGGTGCACCCG
>JBDNIX010000391.1:0-13843 GCA_041688045.1 Nitriliruptoraceae bacterium | reverse complement strand
CGCAGGCTAGATACTTCACGATGGTCTCCATGCCGGCCTTGGCGGCTGCCAGCAGGCCGTGCCCCGGGATGTATCCCACGGTGTCGGCGCCGCTGACCGCGATGAGCCGTCCGGCCCGGGGTCGCAACAGAGGAAATGCCCGTTGGGCGATCAGGATGAAGTGCCGCACGCTGATCGCGAACGTCTTGTCGATCTGGTGCAGCTTCAGCTCCAGCAGGGGTTTGAAGGCCGTTGCGGCGGCGTTCGCCACGACGACGTCCAGTGAGCCGTCCCGCTCGGTGATGCGGTCGAACAGCGCATGCACACTGTCCTCGTCGAGCAGATCGAGGTGCTCCGTGCGTGCGCCCGGGGTCAACTCGGCGCAGTCGGCGACCACCTGATCGGCGTCCTCCGATCGTTGGCGGTAGGTGACGATGACCTGGGCGCCCATGGCGGCCAGGCGACGTGCGGACGCGGCACCGAGTCCGCGGGAACCGCCGGTGATCAGAACCCGGCGTCCCGCCAGGTCGCGGTGGTCGGGCGGAACGGCTGCGGTCACGTCGGGCTCCTGGTCAGTCTGCCGGGACGAAGACGCCCCGTGACCGCAAGGCTGCCATACGCCGCTACCCGGCACCGATCCGAGCTGGGATCAGCGGGTTCGGGCGTGTTCCGACGCGACGAGGATGATCAGGTCCGACCAGTCGGGCAGCAGCGTGATCAGGGTGCAACGACTCACACCCATCTCGAGGAGGCGGTTGACCACGTCTGCACGTCTGGCTCGCACGTTGACCACGATGTCGACGGCCCCGGGAGTCGGCACGCGAACCTCGACATGGTTGTTGGCGCCTGCTGGCGACTTGTCCGGACAGTTGACGGTGGTCGCGGTCGGGCGTCCCGATTCGCCGGCTGCCACCTCTCCCGCCACCTCTCCCGCCACCTCCAGGCCGGGATCGTTCCGATGGTTGTTCACCGGCGGTCCCTCCTGGCTCTCGCACCGCTGTCCTTGAGCTATCGGCACGCGACCCGGCACTCTTGACGGCGCATCCTCGTGCGCGCGGTCACACGCGGGCGGCGTCCGCTCACGAAGGTCGCTGTGTGGGTGATCTCTTCAGCGACCACGAACTCGATGGCTTCTTCGACGAGGTCTTCGACGCCACTGGGCGCCCGCACTACGGGACGGTGGTCGAGCGGCTTCGTTACCTCAGTTCCACGGACCTCGAACGGCGGGAGGTCATTCGGGACGGGATCTTCCGATCGGCCGGCATCACCTTCACGGTGTACGGCGACGACGATGGCATCGAGCGCACCTTTCCGATGGACCTGCTCCCGCGGCTCATCCCCGCCGATGAGTGGGAGGTGATCGAACGTGGCGTGATCCAGCGGGTCACGGCACTCAACCGCCTTCTCGAGGATCTGTACGCCGGCGAGCAGGCCGCCGTGCATGACGGTGTCGTGCCGCGGTGGCTGGTTCACACGGCGGAGGGCTTTCGCCGTGAGGCGTTCGGCATCGCCGTGCCCCACGCGGCCCGCTGCATGGTCTCCGGCGTGGACCTGGTGCGCGACCACGAAGGCACGTACTGCGTCCTCGAGGACAACCTGCGCAATCCTTCCGGGATCTCCTACGTCCTGGAGAACCGCGCAGCGATGGCCCGGGTGTTGCCGGTCGCCTTCGCCGCCCAGCGGATCCGCCCCGTGGACCACTACGGCCCGATGCTGCTGCGGGCCATGCGGTCGATCGCGTCCCCGTCGGCCGGTGAGAACCCCCTGGCGGTGGTGCTGACGCCCGGGGTCTACAACTCGGCGTACTTCGAGCACGCCTTCCTGGCCCGCCAGATGGGCATCCAACTGGTCGAGGGGCGCGATCTGGTCGTCGACGAGCACGTCGTCTACATGCGTACGACCCGCGGCCTCGAGCGCGTGGACGTGATCTACCGGCGCATCGACGACGACTTCCTCGATCCGGTCGTGTTCCGTGCAGATTCGGCACTCGGCGTCCCCGGACTGTTGTCGGCGGCCCGAGCGGGCAACGTCACCATCGCGAACGCGGTCGGTAACGGCGTCGCCGACGACAAGGCCGTCTACGCCTTCGTGCCCGACACGATCCGTTTCTACCTCGGGGAGGAGCCGATCCTTGCGAACGTCACCACCTACCTGCTGTGGGACGATGACCAACGTGCGGCCGTGCTCGACCGCCTGGGCGAGTTGGTGGTCAAACCCGTTGCCGAGTCCGGCGGGTACGGCATGCGCATCGGCCCGCATGCCACCGACGAGGAGGTCGAGGTGTTCAGGGGACTGTTCATCAGGAATCCGCGGGGCTACATCGCGCAGGAGATCGTGGCATTGTCACGGCATCCCAGGCTGATCGGCGACCGCATGGAAGGTCGCCACATCGACCTGCGGCCGTTTGCGATCTCCGGCGAGAACGTCGAGGTCATCCCTGGGGGACTGACACGGGTGGCGCTCAAGCGCGGATCGCTGGTGGTCAACTCCTCGCAAGGAGGCGGGTCCAAGGACACCTGGGTGTTGGAGGCGGACGCCGCACCATGATCACGATGACCGCGGAAGGTTGCCACGTGTTGGCGCGACTGGCAGAGAACCTGTTCTGGGCCGGCCGGTACGTGGAGTGTGCCGAGGACACCGCCCGCATGGTGGATGTGACCTATCACACCCTGCTCGAAGCGCCACAGGGCCGCGTCAGCCAGTTGTGGGAGCAGTTGTTGGAGGTTTTGCACCTGCTTCCGCTGTACGGCGACGATCCGATCGAGCCGGACCGCGCCGTCGAGTTCCTTTTCATCGATCGGGACAATCCCGGCTCGATCGCGGCCTGTATTGCGCGCGCGGGAGAACATCCGGTCCGTCCGTGAACTGGTCTCCTCCGAGCTGTGGGAGTCGGTCAACGAGCTCCACCTCACGCTGCGGTCGCGGGATATGCGCCAGGAACTGATCGATCAGCCCTTCCAGCTCCTGCGCTGGATCCGGCGGGACTGCATGACCATCTACGGGGTCGCCAGCAAGACCATGCCCCGCGACGACGTGTGGCGGTTCATGGCTCTGCGACGGATGCTCGAACGCGCCGAGATGACCTGCCGGCTGATCGATGTGCGCTACGGCCAGCTGGAGTCGATGTCCGACCCGTCCCCGCGCCTGACACCGACCGCTGGGGAAACGGCGACCGGAGCTGGCCGGGCCGACTTCCACCACTGGACCGCCGTGCTGAAATCGGCATCGGCGCTCGAGGCGTACCGGCGTCGCTACCGCTCGTCCATGGATCCGGCCGACGTGGTCGAGTTCCTGCTCCTCGAACCGGACCTGCCGCGCAGCGTCGTGTTCTGCCTCACCGGGGCGATGCACCAGCTCGATGCGCTGTCCGGCGGTGCGGCCAGTCCGGCGACCAGGCGGCTCGGCCGTGCGACCTCGTCGTTGCAGTACCGCGATGTGACGGACCTCTTCGACGTCGGGCTCCACGAGTTCCTCGACGGGGTTCAGGATCAGGTGGCCGACGTCGCGGAGACGGTCGCCGCCGAGTTCTTCCGCCACCAGCCCACCGGCGCGATGCACGTCATCGCGACCGCCTGAGCGCGACGCCAAGGATCCGTGCCCGTGCGCCTCGATATTCGCTACACCACACGGTTCCGGTACGCGGGCCAGGTCACGGAGTCGCAGAACGAGCTCCGCGCGGCTCCGACGACCGACGACCACCAGTGGCTCGTGCACGACGACGTCACGACCTTCCCTACGTCGCGCGTGTCCTGCTCTACGGACCACTGGGGGACGCGCGTCGACACCTTCGGCGTTCGCCTGCCACACGATCGATTGGAGGTGGTGGCTAAGGCCACCGTGGAGACCGCCGATCGCGCGACGGACCCGCCATCGCTGTCGATGGCGTCGTTCGAGAACACGAAGTTCCGCGACTCGCACCTCGAATTCCTCCAGACGTCGCTGCATGTCGACTGGGGCAGCGCGGTCGCTTCCGCCGCCTCCGGCTGTATCGATGGCGTCGATGGGGATGCCGTCGGCGTCGTGATGAAGGTCCATGAGTGCGTATCGGGACTGGACTATCGCACGGGTGCCACGCACGTGGGCGTCAGTGTGGACGACGTCCTCGGCGCCGGCGCCGGTGTCTGCCAGGACTTCGCGCACCTGGCCATTGCGATGTACCGCCACCTCGGCATCCCGGCCCGCTACGTCTCGGGCTACCTGTTCACCATCGATGACTCGACCGGCGCGGACAGCGACACCGACGAGGTACACGTCGAGACCCATGCCTGGGTCGAGGTGGCACTTCCTGGTTGGGGATGCCTCGCGCTCGATCCCACGAATGCGCAGGCGGTGGGGGAACGCCACGTCACGATCGGGCGGGGACGCGACTACGACGACGTCTCACCGTTCCGGGGCGTCTTCACGGGCCGCCAGGACCATGAACTGGACGTCTCGGTGACGATGCGTCGTCTGGCCCTCGAACCGCTGGGCGACGTCCCGGGAGGGTTCGTGCGGCAGATGACCGAGCAACAGCAGCAGTAGCTGGAGGAGCCCGTCAGCCGGTCCAGGCCCGGGCCACGGCCCACAGGGTGGCTTCCGCCTGCTCGCGCCCGAACGACAGGGCCTGGATCACCGGCACGGTCACGCCCTGACGCGTGTAGTCGGCGATCTTGGCAGCCACCTCGTCCGCGTCGCCGAGGCAGTACAGGTCATCGACCAGGCGGTCGCTGACCGCGGCGGCCATCGCCTCTCGGTCACCCTGCGCCGCGAGGACACCGTCCGCCTCCTCGACGTAGCCCATCCAGCGGTAGAACTGGTTGTAGACCCGGGTGGCGATGTAGGGGGCGAAGGTCGCCTTGATCATCCGGCGTGCGGCGGGAACGTCGTCGGTGACCGCGCAGAAGAGTCGTGCCACGACCCGGTAGTCATCGGGCAGGCTCCCGCCCGCACCGTCCGCGACCTGATCGAGGATCTGCGGGACGTGGTGTGGGGCCAGCTGGTTGAGGCAAACGCCGTCGACACCCAATTCGCCCACCGTGCGGCACGATCGCGGATTGAGGGCCGCGAGGACCAACGGCACGCGCCCACCGGGCGGTTTGGCGTGTGGCCGGTAGCCGCCGATGGACACGATCTCGCCCTCGGAGGTGGCGCGTTCCCCGGCCAGGACCGGCCGCAGGGCGGCGACGGTTTCGCGCACGGCCGTCAGGGGCTTGTCGAACGGCAGGCCGGCCCAACGGTTGACGATGACCTCGGACGACGAGCCGATCCCGAGCGTGAACCGGCCTCCGGTGAGCTCGGCCAAAGACACCGCCGTCATGCCGAGGACCACGGCCGACCGCGTCTGTGCGGGAACCACGGCAACGCCGAGTTCGAGGTCGGTGGCCACCGCCAAGGCACCGAGCGTCGTGAAGGCGTCCGGTCCCTGGACCTCTGAATTCCACACGGCGCGGTACCCGCGGTCCTCGGCCTGGCGTGCCACCTCGATGCTGGTACGGGCGTCCACGCCGGTCAACGGCAGGCTGAGTGCGAGCGGTGGCGGGTTCGACACGGGTCTCCTCATCGAAGCGACGGCCGTGCCAGCCTAGGCCGGGACGCTTCGGTTCCCGCGGTTGCGGCCGACAGGATGCGCCAGGGCGTGAGCCTGACCACGGACCTCGAGCGCCGGACGTGCGCGCGGATCGGCGAACCGAAAGGGGCCATCGGGTGGCGGCACGCACGGCCAAGAAGGGCGGCGGCGCGTCCAAGCAGCCGCGCTGCGCCGGGACGGTGAACCCTTTCCGCTCAAACCGGGGGCGGGGGTGGCGATCGGCCTACCGGTTGGACATCGCGCTCCCACTGACCATACGGGTGGGGGAGCGAACGTCGACGGGAACCACCCGTGACGTGAGCGAAGGCGGTCTGCGCGGTCTGGTTCCCACATCGGGTTCCCCACAGCACGGTGACACCGTGGACATCGATCTGGAGGTGGAGCTGGGCCATGATCAGGCCGGTGGCATCGTGGCGCGTTCGAAGGTGGTGCGGGTAGAGGACCAGCTGCGACGGCGCACCACCGCCGGCTGACACACCCCGACGTCCGGGTTCGTGCCGCCGTCACGCGCGAAGGCGCGCGTGACGGGAGGGAGGCGAGTGGTCCCGCGCGGTGCGCCGTGTCTGGTGGATGCGTTAGCCCGGGCTTCCCGGGTCGATCCTCGCAGCCACGCGGGACCGGGCGGTCACCGGTCGGCTCGTCGTCCCGAAGGAGACGAGCCGGATCGCGTGCCCGGTGGCCGCGCCGTGCCAGCCGGTGGCCTGTTCGCCCGACTCGGCTGACGTTTGCCACGCTACGCGTGTTGAGCCGGCGGGTCGAGGAGCGTGCGGGGGCGCGGATCCCGTGGTCGCGGGGTGGACACCGCAGCCCGATTGCGCGCGATCAGGGGATGCCGGCGATGCCCGGGTTGCGGCGTCCGGGAGCGCCCCGTATGCTTTGTTGAACACCGAGGTTGAGAAAGTCACCCGGCCTCCTGCCCGTGAAAGCCCGTGAAAGGTCGTCCATGACCGGCAACGTCGCCACGACGCTGGCTCCGGCCGGCGACTCGTTGGTGCGCCTGTTGGGCGAGGCGCGCGCGGCGATCGTGTTCGACCTACGTGATCACGAGGACCGGTCGGTGGTGCAGCTCGCGGAGCTGCTGGACATCTCCGCGGTCGCCACGCGGCGGCACCTGGCCGTACTTGAGGACGAGGGCTTCGTGGTGTCGCGGACGGTCAATCAGGGGCGCGGTCGCCCTGCCGCCCGGTACACGTTGACCGACGACGCAGATCGATTGTTCCCGCATCGCTACGACCAGCTGGCGACCGAAATGATGGAGTTCCTCACCGAGCGGCACGGCCGGGAAGGGTTGCGAGCCTTCCTGCGTTGGCGGTTGGAGCGGGAAACCGGGGGTCTACGCGAGGCGGTGACCGCCGAGGATCTACACGAACGACTCGAACAGTTGGCCACCACGCTGTCCGACGCCGGCTTCGCAGCCAGCATCGAGCCCACGACCGACGGGTTCAAGCTCGTCCAGAACCATTGCGCGATCGCTCAGGTCGCCATGGAGCACCCCGAGGTCTGCGCCTACGAAGCGGCGGCGTTCTCGCAGGTGCTCGGGCGCGACGTCTCGCTGTCGCGGCGCGACACCCTGGTGACAGGGGCTTCCGCGTGTGTGTGCACGGTCGAGGCCACGTCATCGTCCGCGCCGGCCGACGCGACACTCGCTGCGTCCGAAACCGCGTCGCCGGGCGAGCCCCAGGCCACCCCCTGACAGGCCCCACCCGATCAAGCCTTCTATGACGTTCGAACCACGACGTACCCCAGAGATTTTCACGTCCGAACCCACGACCGAGAAGGAGAGCACTGTGAGCCAAACCGAGATCGAACTCCCGGCCAGCGATGCCCGGAAGAATCAGCAAGACGTCGCCCAGGACCTCGCCGAGTACAAGTTCGGGTGGGCCGACCGAGACGATGACTACTCGTTCACGGCCGAGCGTGGGCTGAGTCGCGAGCAGGTCGCTGCCATCAGCGAGCGCAAGAACGAGCCATCGTGGATGCGTGATCTGCGTCTGCGCGCGTATGAGGCCTACCTGCGCCGTCCCATGCCGAACTGGGGGGCGGATCTGTCCGGCATCGACTTCGACAACATCTTCTACTACGTCGAGGCATCGGAGAAGCAGGCCGGATCCTGGGACGAGCTCCCGCCGGAGATCCTTGAGACCTACGAGAAGCTCGGCATTCCGCAGGCCGAGCGCGAACGCCTGGTCTCCGGAGTCGCGGCGCAGTACGAGTCCACGGTCCTGTACCACAAGGTCCGCGAGGACCTCGAGGCAGAGGGTGTCCTCTTCCTGGACACCGACACCGCGTTGCGGGAGCACGAGGAGCTGTTCCGCAAGCACTTCGCGACCATCATCCCGCCCAACGACAACAAGTTCGCGGCGCTGAACACCGCTGTGTGGTCGGGTGGGTCGTTCATCTGGATCCCCGAAGGGGTCAAGGTCGACATCCCGCTCCAGGCCTATTTCCGGATCAACAAGCAGAACATGGGTCAGTTCGAGCGCACCCTGATCATCGCCGAGCCCGGTTCGTACATCCACTACGTCGAAGGCTGCACGGCGCCGATCTACAGCTCGGATTCGTTGCACTCCGCCGTCGTGGAGATCCTCGTGAAGCCGGGTGCCCGCGTCCGGTACACCACGATCCAGAACTGGTCGAACAACGTCTACAACCTGGTGACCAAGCGCGCCGTGGCCGAGAAGAACGCGACCATGGAGTGGATCGACGGCAACATCGGCTCCAAGGTCACCATGAAGTACCCGGCCGTGTGGTTGACGGGCGAAGGCGCCAAGGGTGAGGTTCTGTCGGTGGCGTACGCCAACGACGGTCAGCACCAGGATGCCGGCGCCAAGATGGTCCACGCCGCGCCGTACACGACGTCGAACATCCTGTCGAAGTCGGTGTCCAAGGGTGAGGGCCGCACCTCGTACCGGGGGCTCGTGTCGATCCAGGAAGGTGCCCACCACGCGCGTGCCGCCGTCAAGTGCGATGCGCTGATGATGGACGAGACCTCGCGGACCGATACCTACCCCTACATGGAGATCGATCAGGAGGACGCCACGATCGAGCACGAGGCCACGGTCTCGAAGGTGTCCGACGATCAACTGTTCTACATGCAGTCCCGCGGAATCGAGGAGGACGAGGCCACGGCGATGATCGTGCGCGGCTTCATCGAGCCGATCGCCCGCGCGCTGCCGATGGAGTACTCGGTCGAGCTCAACCGGCTCATCGCCCTGGAGATGGAAGGCGCGATCGGCTAGCACCCCGCCAATGGCTGGCCAGGGCCCGTCGACGTCGACGGGCCCTGCGTCGACCCTTGCCGGGCCCTGGCCCATCCGTGTGATCCGCGTGTTCATCCACCGTTCATCCACCGTTCATCCACCATTGACCATGAAGAGCTGATCGTGAACCTTGACTCCCTCTCCGAGGACGCCCTGACCGCCCGCAGCGATGCGGCCGGCGAACCGTCGTGGCTGCGTGACCGTCGCCTGGCGGCCTTCAAGCGCTACCTCGACCAAGGGTGGCCGGACAGCCGCCAGGACGAGTTCTGGCGCTCCACGCCGTTCGACCGTCGCATCACCGTCGATCGCGAACTCGTGACCGCGGCCACCGATGCGGAGGTCCCGACGTCGGTGACGGCGTCGGTCGATGGAGAGACCGCACTGGTCCAGATCGTCGACGGCGAGGTCGTACGCATCGATGTGCCTCGCGATCTGGCCGACCGGGGCCTGGTGCTGGCCGACCTCAGCGCGGCGGCCGAGGACCACGGGGAACTGGTCAAGGATGCACTCGGTTCTCTCACCACCTCGGACCACGACGGCACCGGTGCCGACGAAGACCGCACGATCACGGCCAACGACGCGGCTTGGACGGCCGGCCTGCTGCTGTACGTCCCGCCGGAGATGGAGGTCGAGCACCCCATCGGTGTGCACGTGCACGTGACGCAATCCGGCGCCCACCTGCCGCGGCTGCTGGCCATCGTCGGGCACCACGCCAAGGCGAAGGTCTACCTCGAACACACCTCCGTTCCGGGTGTCGACGCACTGGTCGACGAGGTCGTCGAGGTCATCGCCCACGACAGCGCCGAGGTCCACGTCGCGTCCCTGCAGAACTGGGCCAGCGAGATCCAGCACCTGTCGCTGCAGAAGGTGCAGGCACATCGTGACGCGACCGTGGGGCAACTCTCGGTGACCATCGGCGGCGCCACCGTGCGGTTGCGTCCGGAGACCGACCTGGTGGGCCCCGGGGCCTCGACGCGGCCGCTGGGTATCTACTTCGCCGACGAAGGCCAGTGGTTCGACCTGCAGCCCTACGTGCGCCACCTGGCACCGCGAGCATCCTCCGACGTGCTCTTCAAGGGCGCGCTGCAGGGCCACAGTCGCACCGTGTTCCGCGGCAATGTCTACGTCGCCAAGGATGCCGTCGGCACGGCGACCGACGAAAACAATAAGAGCCTGATCCTCACCGAGGGTGCGCGAGCGGATGCCACGCCGTTCCTGGAGATCCACTGTGCGGACATCACGGCGGGTCACGGCTCCGCGACCGGACAGATCGACGCCCGGCATCTGTTCTACCTCGAATCGCGTGGCATTCCGCGGGACGAGGCCCTGCGGCTCATCGTGTTCGGCTTCTTCCGCGAGGTCCTGAACGACGTCGAGCTTCCCGGGTTGGAGCAAGCCGCGTTGGCCGCGATCGATTCGCGCGTCGCCGCCGCCGATCTGTCCGCGTTCCAGGTCAACGATGCCGCTCTCCAGGAAGTGGAATGATGGCCGGCGGCTCTCACGCGAAGCTCTCGGACCTGCCCGAGGCCACGCCCACGCAGGTCGAGGTGGACGGCACCCCGGTGTGCCTCGTGCGGTTGGGCGACACCGTCAAGGCGGTCCACGACGTCTGCTCGCACCAGCAGTGGTCCCTGGCCGACGGCATGGTCTGGGACAACGGCGTCGAATGCTCCCTGCACGGCTCGACGTTCGATCTCGACACCGGCCAACCCTCGTCGCTCCCGGCGATCAAGCCGATTCCCACCTTCGCCGTCGAGATCGACGGTGACGACATCCACATCGACGTCGAAACGGCCACCAACGACGCTCCTTTCCCGGATCACTGATCCGTGGCGATGCACACTCCTGATTCGCTCCTGACGAAAGTTCGACACCATGGCTGACCTCGAGATCCGCGACCTCACGGTCGAGGCGGACGGCACGGAACTACTCCACGGCGTCTCGCTCGACCTCGACAAGGGCAGGACCATCGCGCTGATGGGTCCGAACGGCTCCGGCAAGTCCACGTTGGCCTACGCCATCGCCGGCCATCCCGCCTATGACATCACCGGCGGCACGATGACCTGGCAGGGCACCTTGCTCAACAAGCTCAGGCCGGACGAACGCGCACGGCTCGGCGTATTCCTCGCGATGCAGTACCCGGTCGAGGTTCCCGGGGTGTCACTGACCAACTTCCTGCGCACCGCCGTCAATGCGGTCTCCGATGAGGATGTAGCGATCCGCGACTTCATGACGAGCCTGCGCACGGAGATGGCGGCACTGGGCGCTGATGAGTCGTTCCTCCAGCGGTCGGTCAACGAGGGGTTCTCCGGGGGAGAGAAAAAGCGGTTCGAGATCCTGCAGGCAGCGCTGCTGAAGCCACAGCTGGCCGTGCTCGACGAGACCGACTCCGGTTTGGACGTCGACGCGCTCAAGATCGTCTCCGAGGGCGTGAACCGTCTCCAGGGCCCGGACCTTGGCGTGCTGATCATCACCCACTACACCCGCATCCTGCGCTACATCACGCCGGATGAGGTGCATGTGATGTTCGATGGCCGCCTGGTGGCCTCCGGAGGCCCCGAGCTCGCCGACGAGTTGGAAGACAAGGGCTACGAGAACATCAAGGAGCTCACGACCACCTCCTGACGGTGGCCAGGGTGCCCCCGACCGGGCACCCTGGTGACCGCACCACCACGACAACCGAGGACCCCATGTCGTTCGACGTCCCGACGCTGCGTAAGGAGTTCCCGACCCTGCAGCGGGACCTGAACGGCCACCGGATGGTCTATCTGGACTCCGCCGCGTCGTCGCAGACACCGATCGCTGTTCTGGATGCCATGGACCGCTACTACCGGTGGTCGCGCTCGAACGTGCATCGGGGCGTCTACCAACTCGCCGAGGAGGCCACCGACCTCTACGAAGGTGCGCGTACCAAACTGGCGACCTTCCTGGACGCGGACCCCCGCGGCATCGTCTTCACGAAGAACGCCACGGAAGCCTGCAACCTCATGGCGTACTCGTGGGTCCGACGCAACCTGCGCCCCGGGGACGCGTTGCTGACCACGGTGATGGAGCACCACGCCAACCATGTGCCCTTCACCTACGCGGCCAGGGACCTGGGTTTCGAGGTGCGCCACATCGCCCTGACCGACGACGGCCGGCTGGACCTGGACGTCGCCCAACAGCTGGTCGCTGACGGTGCGGTCCGATTCGTCGCCGTCAGTCATGTGTCCAACGTCCTCGGAACCATCAACGACGTCGCGGCCGTGGGCGAGATGGCCCGGGTCGCCAATTCCCGGGTGGTCGTGCATGTCGATGGCACGCAGGCTGTACCCCACCTGCCGGTCAGCTTCCGTGACCTCGGTGTCGACAGTTACGCACTCACGGGACACAAGATGCTCGGGCCCACCGGTATCGGCGCGCTCGTTGCCCGACCGGAGTTGCTCGATGCCATGGATCCCTTCCTGGCAGGGGGTGACATGATCCGGGACGTGACGCTCGACGGTGCGACCTGGAACGACATCCCCCACAAGTTCGAGGCCGGGACGCCCATGATCGCCGAAGCCGCGGGATTGGGCGCCGCCGTCGATGTCCTGACCGATTGGGGCATGGATCGGATCCGCGCCCATGAGCGCGAACTCACCGGGCTCATGATCGATGCACTGGCGGCCATCCCGGATGTCACCGTGCACGGTCCCCGGGACCTTGCTGCCCGCGGGGGAGCCGTGTCCTTCGAGGTGGCGGGCGTGCATCCGCACGACGTCGGCGCCATGCTGTCGTCCAAGGGCGTCTGCGTCCGCGTCGGTCACCACTGCTGCAAGCCGCTGATGAAGTGCCTGGGTGCCAATGCGACCGCCCGCGCCAGTGTTCACGTCTACAACGATGCGGACGACCTCCCCCCGTTGATCGACGGGATCGAGGCCGCCCGGTCGTTCTTCGCCCGCTGAGGGGGGCCGCGATGTCGATGGAAGACCTGTACCAGGAGATCATCCTGGACCACTACCGTAAGCCCAAGAATCGGGCTCCCACACTGGAGAACGAGGACGTCCACGTCCACCACTCCAACCCGCTGTGCGGGGACGAGATGGACCTGCGCCTGCGCGTGGCGGACGGCGACCTCGACGCGGTCGTGTTCGACGGCGAAGGATGCTCGATCAGTCAGGCTTCCGCGTCGGCGATGACCCAGGCGGTCATCGGCCGGGATCTGAAGGACGGCCTGGATCTGGCCGAGGACTTCCGGTTGATGATGCACGGCGACGACCCGAAGCGCGCCGACGACCTGCTCGACGGCGTCGCCTTCCAGGGCGTGTCCAAGTTCCCGGTCCGCGTGAAGTGCGCGCTGCTGGGCTGGATGGCGCTGCGTGACGCGATCGAGACCTACCAGAGTGGGGCGTCCGCCCACACCGTGACCCACGACGACTGAACGGATCACCCGTGACCGATCAGACCGAAACGCTGACCGCTACGAACACCGACAACGAGGCCGACGACGACGTCGTTCCGGAGGCGGACACGCCCACCGGTGAGGCACCCGCGTCGACGACCACCAGCGACCGCCCCCATCCGTTCGCGGACCTGCCCCTGGACGAGGACGGCATGCCGTCGTCCCAGGATCTCATGAACGGGCTGCGGGCGGTCGTGGACCCGGAGATCGGCTACAACATCGTCGATCTCGGCCTGGTCTACGAGGTCACCAAGCCCGAACGCGGCTATGCGCACGTGCGGATGACCTTGACCTCCATGGGCTGCCCGCTCACCGAGGTCATCCACCAGCAGTGCTCGGTGATCCTCGGGGCGATGCCCGGCGTCGACCGCGTCGAGGTGGAGTTCACGTTCACGCCGCCGTGGTCCACCGACATGATCGCAGACTACGTGCTCGAGGAGTTGCGGGCGATGGGCATGAACCTCTGAGCCTGCTGCGCCGACGCGGTCGGACGCGCATGGTGGCGTTGGCCGCGTGCGTCCGTTAGCGTGCGTGCCGAGCCAGGGGTCGTAGACACTGTCAGGGCACTGTCAGGGGACGTGTCTCGATTGGCTCATACCCAGGGGTGGGCTCTAT
>JBDNIX010000390.1:0-2904 GCA_041688045.1 Nitriliruptoraceae bacterium | reverse complement strand
CGTCGTTCGTCCCTCGCTGATCGATAACGGCACGATGCTCACGGGAGCGACCGATCTGCTGGCCACCGCCCGCGACGCCGTGGCGGCCATGGCCCGAACGGACGCGGAGCAGTTGGGCGTGCAGGACGGCGACCGGGTCGAACTCGCCGGTGCGTCGGCGACCATGACCCTGCCGGTCCGTGTGACCCCGAACCTCGTGGCCGGCACGATCGTGGTGCCGAGCAACTCGACGGACGAACCGGCGGGCACGCTCGCCGATCGCGACGGTCGCGTGCGCGTCACCGTGACCAAGGTGGCCGGGGCTGATCAC
Source organism: Nitriliruptoraceae bacterium (assembly GCA_041688045.1). Classification (GTDB taxonomy): domain Bacteria; phylum Actinomycetota; class Nitriliruptoria; order Nitriliruptorales; family Nitriliruptoraceae; genus CSSed11-175R1. Next base: position 2,594 of record JBDNIX010000390.1, on the reverse strand, counting down.
GACACGGCGGCCGCCACGACCCAGGAGGTGGCGTGATGGAATCCACGCCGTTGTGGGTCCCGCTGTTCACCACCGTCGTGGTGTTCGCATTCTTCCTGTTGACGACGGCGCTGCTGATCTGGGCGGAACGTCGGATCGTCGCGCGGATGCAGACGCGCCTCGGCCCCAACCGTGTGGGTCCATTCGGCGTGATGCAGACGCTGGTCGACGGCGTCAAGATGTTCTTCAAGGAGGACGTCACGCCGGGGATGGTCAACCAGCCGATCTACACCGTGGCGCCCGTCGTTGGGGTCGTCGCCGGCTTCCTGGCGATCGCCGTCATCCCCATCGGTGGGGAGGTCACGCTTTTCGGCGAGACGTTCACGCTGGTCGTGGCTGACCTCCACGTCGGTGCTCTGTGGATCCTGGCGCTGGGGTCGATCCACGTCTACAGCATGTTCCTGGCCGGGTGGGCCTCCAACTCGCCGTACCCGCTCCTCGGCGGAATCCGTGCAAGCGCGCAGATGGTGTCCTACGAGATCGCCCAGGGACTGGCGATCGCCAGTGTCTTCATCTACACGGGCTCGCTGCGGATTTCCGACATCATCGCCGGTCAGGCGGGTGACGGACTGATCGCCGGCATGCCCGGCTGGTACGCGATCCCGCTGTTCCCCGCGTTCCTGGTGTTCGTCGTCGGCATGGTGGCCGAGGCGGGACGGCCCCCGTTCGACCTCGCCGAAGCCGAAGGTGAACTGGTCGGAGGGTTCAACACCGAGTACTCCGGCATGCGGTTCGGCATGTTCATGCTGGCGGAGTTCATGCAGGTCGTGACGATGTCCGCCATCGTCGTGACGTTGTTCCTCGGCGGACCGAGTGGCCCGACCTTCGGCCTGCCCGACGCCATCGCCTGGGTGATGCCGATCCTCTGGTTCGCGCTGAAGATGTCGTTGTTCATCTTCTTCTTCATCCTGCTGCGCGGTGCGTTGCCGCGGACGCGGTACCACCGCCTGATGGACCTGGGGTGGAAGGTGCTGATCCCGGTCGCTCTGGTATGGACGATGATCACGGCCGGCTTTGTGCTGCTGAACGAACTCGGCGGCCTCGCGACCGAGACCCGATGGGTGCTGGGTGGGGTCGCCGGGGTCATCGTGATCGGCCTGTTGCTGTTGGGCTCGTCCAGCGAGCCCGACGTGGACGCTGACCCCGAGCCGGTGCCCCCAGACGCGGATACCGACGAACTCGACCACGACAAGGTGACGTCCTGATGGTTGTGCCTCCCGCCCTGGTCACGTTGCTGACGTTCGTGATCCTGATCGTGCTGCTGTGGCTGCTGCTGACCCGCACGGTGCTCGGCCGGGGGTTTTTGGTACCCCTGAAGAACATGTTCCGCCCCGTTGAGACGGCGCAGTATCCGGAGCAGCCCCGTCCCGTGGCTCCCCGCTTCCACGGCCGCCACCAGCTCAACCGGTACGCCGACGGGCTGGAGAAGTGCATCGGCTGCGAACTGTGCGCCTGGGCCTGCCCCGCGGACGCGATCTACGTCCAGGGGGCCAACAACACCATCGAGGCGCGCTACTCGCCGGGCGAACGCTATGCCGAGGACTACCAGATCAACTACAACCGGTGCATCCTCTGCGGGCTGTGCATCGAGGCGTGTCCGACCCGGGCACTGACCATGACCCACGACTACGAGTTCTCTGCGGATCAACGATCGAAGCTCGTCTACACCAAGGATCAGCTGATGTCGACGGTGCCTCCCGGGGGCGAGGAGACGCCGCACACGGACCGGCAGGTGAAACAGCGCGGCCTGAACTACTACGGTGGGCTCGCTGTCACGCCGCCGACCCTGCACGGCGGCGACTACCGACCAGCCGCTGCGGCCCCCGCCGCGCGTGCTGCGCAGGTCGTGCCAACCGGTGATCTGCCCACGCCCGACGAACAGTCCACCGACCCCGCGACCGTTGGCGGCCCGACCCGCCGCGAACCTGGAAGGGACCGCTAGATGCTGCTGGCCCAGACTGCGGAGGCAGCGGCCGGGTCCGACACCGCGGAGATCGTTCTGTTCGGGGTGTTCGCCGTCCTCGCCCTCGGTGCGGCTCTCGCCGTCATCACCATGCGCAACATCGTGCATGCCGCCCTGATGCTCGTCGTGAACCTGCTCGCGATCGCCGGGCTGTACCTGACGTTGGAATCATCGTTCCTCGGGGTCATCCAGATCCTGGTGTACGCCGGCGCCATCGTGGTGCTCTTTCTGTTCGTGGTCATGCTGCTCGGTGTGGACCGTGACGACCTGCTGATCGCCGGCACCACCCGCGGCCGCCTGGCTGCCGCACTCGGTGGTGTGCTGTTGGCCGGCGCCCTGCTGTTCGCGTTCGTGGGCCCCTACACGGGGGCCGCGTCGGTCTGTGGCTCCGAGGCGGCGGTCGAGGTTGGCAGCGGTCAGCAGCGGTGTGTCGGTCTCGCCGACCAGCTCGGCGAGGACGACGGCGCCGGGGCGGCATTCCTCGGGACACGGTTGTTCACGCGCTACACCTACGCCTTCGAGCTGTCCGCCCTGCTGCTGACGGTGGCGACCATCGGCGCCGTGATCATGGCCCGGCGCAAGGACCTCGAGG
>JBDNIX010000066.1:0-9358 GCA_041688045.1 Nitriliruptoraceae bacterium | reverse complement strand
TGGCGTGGCAGCAGGTCGCCGAACCTGGCGATGGCGGTGGGCGGGAACTGGTCCGCCGCCGCCGGAGTGAGCAGATCGATGTCGAGCAGATCTGACTCCAGCAGCGACTCCTTCAGCTCGCGCTTGGCCCAGGCCAGCAGCGTCGCCCGCGACGGTCGCGCCAAGCCCGCTCCGGATTCGGCCCGTTCCGCGAGGTCCGGTGACGACGGCAGTACCTCGACGTCTCGGTCGAGGTCGTGGGTGACGGCCAACCGGTCCATCATGCGGTCGTACGCGTCCAGCCGGGACGGGCTGAGTGGGACCTCGCGTGACAGCGCCGCGGTCTGCAGGTCCACACCCTGCATGACCCGGTCGACGACCTCGCCGGCCAGGTCGGCCAGGAGCCGGTCACGCTGCCCCTGGTCCAGCCGGTCGGTGCCCCGGGCGAGTGACAGCAGGATCTTGAGATTGACCTCGTGGTCGGAGGTGGAGACGCCGGCAGCATTGTCGATGGCGTCCTGGTTGAGCTTGCCGCCGCGGCGGGCGTACTCGATGCGGCCACGCTGGGTGATGAACAGATTGGCGCCTTCGCCGACGACGCGGGCGCGCAGGTCACGGGCGTCGACGCGGAGCGCGTCGTTGGCGCGGTCGCCGACGTCCTCGTTCCGCTCAGAGGACGCCTTGACGTAGTTGCCGATTCCGCCGGCGAACAGCAGGTCGACGGGTGCCTGCAGGATGGCGCGGATGAGGGCGGGAGGGGTCATCGAGGGCGCGTCGACGCGTAGCAGGGTGCGCAGTTCGTCGGACAGTTCGATGGCACGCGCTGAGCGGGCAGCGATGAGACCGCCCGGGCTCAGCAGGTCACGGTCGTAGTCCTGCCACGACGACCGGGGCAGATCGAACAGACGCTGACGTTCCTCGAAGGAACGTTCCGGGTCGGGATCGGGGTCCAGGAAGATGTCGCGGTGGTCGAACGCGGCGACCAGTCGGACGCTACGTGACCGGAGCAGGCCGTTTCCGAAGACGTCCCCGGACATGTCACCGACTCCGGCCACGGAGAGGGGATCGGACTGGCTGTCGACGCCCAGTTCGCGAAAGTGTCGGGAGACGGCCAGCCAGGCGCCCTTGGCGGTCACGCCGATCTCCTTGTGGTCGTAGCCGTTGGAGCCACCGGACGCGAAGGCGTCGTCCAGCCAGAATCCGTACCGACGGGCCAGTGCGTTTGCGGTGTCCGAGAAGGTGGCGGTGCCACGATCGGCAGCGACGACGAGGTACGGGTCGTCGCCGTCACGGCGGACCACGCGCGGCGGCGGGACGACCACGTCTCCATCGAGGTCGTCGGTGACGTCCAGCAGGCCGCGGACGAAGGTGACGTACTGTCGTCGGATCTCGTCGCGGAGCTCGGCGGGGTCGTCGGGCTCGTGGGCCAGCACGAAGCCCCCCTTGGCGCCGGTCGGGACGATCAGGCCGTTCTTGAGGATCTGCGTCTTGACCAGATCGAGGACTTCCGTGCGCACGTCGTCGCGCCGGTCGGACCAGCGCAGGCCGCCGCGTGCCACCGGCCCGCCGCGCAGGTGGATGCCCTCCACCCGGGGAGAGTGGACGAAGACCTCACGGTGGGGGACCGGTAGGGGCACCTCGGAGATCTGCGATGGGTCCAGCTTGAACGAGAAGTAGGGCTCGCCGCTGTCGTCGGCCACCGCGTCGTCGCGGAAGGTGTTGGTGCGCAGCGTGGCATCCATCAGTTCGAGCAACCCGCGAAGGATCCGGTCATGGTCCAGGCGGGTCAGGGCATCGCAGGCGGCGACGACCCGGTCATGGGCCCCACGTTCGCGCTCGGCTCGGGAGCGGGGGTCGCCCGTCAGCAGGTCATCGGGGGCGAACCTGATGCGGAACAACTCGATCAGAGCCCGAGCGACATCCGGGTGCCCGGCGATGGTTTCGTTGACGTACTCAGGGGTGAACGCCGTGCCGAGTTGGCGTCGCAGACGGCGATAGGCCCGCAGGACCGACACCTCACGCCAGGACAGGCCGGCGACCAGGACCAACCGATTGAGTGCGTCCACGGTCAGGTGGCCGCGCCAAGCGGCGAGGATCGCGGACGCGATCCGATCGCTGTCGGTGTCCCGGTCGATGCCGGTCGCACGCACACCGAAGTCGTGCAGGCTCAGGCGATCGCCGCCCTCCAGACGGTGCGGAACTTCCTCCACGACGGTGAGGCCGATGGATTCCAGGATCGGCAGGAACGCCGACAACTCCAGGATCGGGCCGCGTTTGGCGGCACGGAGTCGCGCGGTGCCGGGTTCGGCGCCGGCGCGGAACGCTACGACCAGAGGGTCGTCGGCCCGCTCCAGGTCGTGCAGCAGGCGCAGGTCGGCGATCGCCTCGTCGACGGGCGTGGCATCCTGATAGGAGCGTGGCAGACGTTCGGCGAGGACCAACCGGTCGGTCAGGTCCACGCCATCGGGGTCGAGGGTCCGCAGCCGGAGTGTCAGGTCGTCGAGCCACGACCGGGACAGGGAGCGGATCTCCGTGCGCAGTTCCGTCTGCGGGACGTCCGGCACTCGCCCGTCGATATGGAGCAGGAATCGCACCAGCGCGTCCTGGCGGTCGCCGAGGGAGAGTTCGACATCCACCCGCGTCGCGTCGTAGCGCTCGACGAGGTGATCCTGGATCCGGCGGCGCAACTGCGCGCCGTACCGCTCCCGGGGAACGGCGACCACCACCGACACCGACGAGGTACGTGGGTCGTGGCGGACCAGCGTGCGGACCTCGCCATGTTCCTCGCCGTGCAGCAGGTCGACGAGCATCCGCTGGAGAGTGTCGGTGCTCGCCTGGAACAGTTCGTCTTTGGGTAGGGCCTGGAACATCGATGTCAGGATCCCCTCGTCGTGGGACCCCGGGACGACGTCCTCACGGTCGAGGATGACCGCCAGCTTCTGTCGGAGGACCGGTGTCGTGCGCGCCGATTGGGCCAGTGCCGAGCGGGTGAAGAGGCCGAGGATCCGGATCTCGCGGTCCGGCCGACCGTCCGAGTCGCGACGGGCCAGGGCGAAGTACTCCATGCGCACCCGACGCTGGACGGTCGAGGGGCGGGTGGTCCGCGTCACCATCAGCAAAGGTGTCTCGGCCAGACCTGTGCGCACGTGGGTGGGTAGCGAACGCACGGGCACGGGATCCCGGAATCGCGACTCCTGCGCATCCCACAGAATCCCCAGGCCGCTGTCGGGTTCGACCTGCACCGTTTCGTCGCCCGGCGGGCCGGCGAACCGGTAATCGCGCATGCCGAGCAGCACGAGGTTGCCGTCGCGCAGCCACTCCAGCAGATCCGCGACCTCGCTGGCCTCGTCGGCATCCGTGGTCGGCCATTCACCGTTGCGCAGCTCGGCGATCAGCGCCGTCAGCCGGTCGCGCATGGCGTCGAAGTCGTCAGTGGCTCGGATGACGTCGTCGATCAGGCTGCACAGGGTGTCGACGAGTTGGTCGTCGTGCGACGGGTCCAACCCGTTGTCGACCTCGAGGTGGACGAGCGATTCGCGGTTCTCCGCCGTGCGGGCGGGCACGATCTCGATGACCCGGCCTGCGGCGTCGCGATGGACACCGATGATCGGATGCAGCACCCGCCGGACCCGGTGACCATGTCGTTCCAGCTCGTCGGTCAGCGTGGACAACAGAAATGGGCGGTCCTGGCAGGCGGCTTCGATGACCGTGGGCCCGGGTTCTCGGCCGTCGAGGGTGGTGGGAGGCCGCAGGACGGTGACCCGGACCTGGTTGGGGTCCCGTTGGTCGATCGTGGTGAACCCGTCGTGCATACGACGGGCGACGGCAGGCGGGTCCGCCCGACGCAGGTCGTCGGGGTCCAGCCGGCGCATCACCGCCCGGGCGAAGTCGGCGATGACCTGCGGCCGGTCGTGGGGTACGGCCGCCAGAGCCTCGAGCACGCGTTGCTCTGCGGCGGATGCATCGTCCCGGTTCAACCTCTGGACTCCCGCGGCGGTGGTTGGATGATCGACCCTACTACGACGCGCACACGAAGAAGGACACCCCGGTGGGGGTGTCCCGCGACGATGCGCAACGACGCGTCAGGCCGGCGAGCTCCCTACAGCGACGCGAGGCGCTTGGCCATCCCCGACTTGCGGTTCGCGGCGGTGTTGCGGTGCACGACGCCCTTGCTGGCAGCCTTGTCGAGCTCGCGCGAAACGGTCTCGAATGCTTCCGTCGCGGTCTCTGTGTCGCCGGCGTCCGCAGCCTGGCGGAAGCGGCGCGTGTGGGTGCGCAGGCGCGAGCGGACCGCCTTGTTGCGTTCGTGGCGGACCAGCGTCTGCCGGTTCCGCTTGATCTGGGACTTGATGTTCGCCATGCGCGGTACTCATCTCGTGGTCGGGCCGGGGGCGTCAGCCCGCACAGCAACGTCCGGCCGGTAACGGCCGTTGAGCAACGATACCAGCGCCGTCGGGCCGGCGACAAGCGGGGCCGTACGCGCGCCGGCCTCCCAAAGGGTCACGGCAGGAAGGCGGCCTTCACCAGCCCGTCCGCACGGGCCGCGAACCGTTCGTAGAGCGCCGCGCCCCGGTTGAGCGGCACGTCGATGTCGGTGACGATCTCGCCGGCAGGCACCGTCATCTCACCCCTGGCCACGCGAGGGAGCAGGAACGTGAGCGTATGGCGGACCGAAGCACGGCCAGCGTGGACGGTGAGGTTGCGGTCGTAGGCCTCGATGGGAGTAAAGGCGAAGGTGGGAGCCGTCTGCACCGAGATGATCGAGAGCGACCCACCGGCACGGACCAGGTCCATCGCCGTGTGCTGGGCCGCACTGTTGCCGGCGGCTTCGACCACGGCCGGTGCCTGCGGCAGGTCGGGCCGGTCGTCCGGTGCGGCCACGATGTCCGCGCCCACGCGGAGCGCGCGCTGCCGCCGATCCGCGACCGGGTCGATACCGATGACCGGCGACCCCCCGGCGTTTGCGGCGGCGATGACGGCGCAGAGTCCGACGGACCCGAGACCCACGATGATGCACGGTTCGCCCTGAGCGGGCGCTGCGCGCGCCACCGCCTCCCATGCCGTCGGCAGGTTGTCGGTCAGGAGCAACGCCGTTGCGGCGTCGAGGTCGTCCGGGATCGCCAGCAGGGTGCCGTCGGCCAGGGGAACGCGGACGAACTGCGCCTGAGCTCCCTGGAGTGGCGGGTCTTCGAGGCGAGCCGGGTCGCCCCAGCCGAAGAGTTGGCCGCGATCGCACCGTGCCGTGAGCCATCGGTGGCACGACGGGCATCGTCCGCAGCAGGTGGTGAAGGGCACCAGCACCCGGTCGCCCGGGAGCACCGAGGCGACCTCACCACCGACCGCGACCACCCGACCCACGGCCTCGTGGCCGGGAATGACACCGGCGCGGGCCGGCTCCCGACCCTCGTAGGGATGCAGGTCCGACCCACACAGTCCGGCGTGTCCCACCTCGACGACAGCATCGCCGGCCGCCTCGATGCCGGGGTCCGGCAGGTCGGCGTGGTGGCTGATGGCCCGGACGCCGTCGAAGATCAATCCTCGCATCGACTGGCACTCCCGCATCAAGCGCCTCGCGGCGCGGCGTAGCGTCGTCGTCCAGGCCGGACGGGTCAAGCCGGCACGTCGGGGGCAATCGGGCCCGCCGCTACGCTTCCTACGTCTGGCTCCCGCCGCTCGTCTTCTACCTCGAGGTCGATGTTTTCCTGTGACCTATCCGATCGAGCGCATTCGCAACTTCTGCATCGTGGCCCACGTGGACCACGGGAAATCGACGCTGGCCGATCGCATGCTGCAACTGACCGAACTGGTCGATCCGCGCAAGATGCGCGAGCAGTACCTCGACAAGATGGACATCGAGCGTGAACGTGGGATCACGATCAAGGCCCAGGCGGCCAGGCTGCCCTACAAGCCCCTGGGGGACGTCGACGACGAGTACCTGCTCAACCTCATCGACACGCCCGGGCACGTCGACTTCTCGTACGAGGTGTCCCGGGCGCTGAACGCCTGCGAAGGCGCCGTCCTGCTCGTCGATGCGGCGCAGGGCATGGAGGCGCAGACCATCGCGAACCTGTACCTCGCGCTGGAAGCGGACCTGGAGATCATCCCGGTCCTCAACAAGATCGACCTCCCGGCCGCGGAGCCCGACGCCGTCGCCCGCGAGATCGCCGCGATCATCGGCGGGGAACCGGAAGACGTCCTGCGCATCAGCGCGAAGACCGGCGATGGCGTGGCGGCGGTGCTGGATGCCATCGTCGACCGGGTGCCGTCACCCAGGGGCGATCCCGACGCACCGACCCGGGCGCTGATCTTCGACTCCATCTACGACGCCTACCGCGGCACCCTGGTCTACTTCCGGGTCGTCGACGGCGGGGTCAAGCCCGGCGACAGGATCCGTCTGCTGGCGACCGGCTTCGAAGGCGAAATCGACGATCTGGCGGTCAACTCCCCCGAGGAAACGCCGATCGACGCCCTCGGGGTCGGCGAGGTCGGGGTCCTGTCCGCCGCCATCAAAGAGATCAGTCAGGCGAAAGTCGGCGACACCATCACCCTGGCCGGCAAAGGCGCCCGCGACGTTGCACCGCTGCCCGGATACCGCGAACCGTTGCCAATGGTCTTTTCCGGGCTCTATCCGATGGACTCGGACGATTTCCCGGATCTTCGCGAGGCTCTCGACCGGCTCCGCCTGAACGATGCTTCCTTCACGTACGAACCGGAGACCTCCGCCGCGCTCGGATTCGGGTTCCGCTGCGGCTTCCTCGGACTGCTGCACCTGGAAATCATCACCGAGCGGCTCGACCGGGAGTTCAACATCCCGCTGGTGACCACCGCCCCGTCGGTCCGCTACCAGGTGACCCTGGAACAGACGATCGATCCGGACACGGGAGTCCAGAAGGTCGTCGAGGTCTCCAACCCTCAGGATCTGCCCGATCCCGGACAGATCGCCTCGATCGCCGAGCCGACGGTCAAGGCCATGATCCTGACCCCGGCCGCCTACGTCGGCGCGGTGATGCAGCTGTGCGAGGGACGGCGGGGCACGATGATCGCGATGGACTACCTCACCGAGGAGCGTGTCGAACTGCGCTACCAGCTGCCGTTGGCGGGCATCATCACGGACTTCTTCGACCAGCTGAAGTCCATGACGCGTGGCTACGCGTCGCTGGACTACGAACGGGGCGACTACGAGGTCAGCAACCTCGTCCGGGTGGACGTCCTGCTCAACGGTGAACCGGTCGACGCCTTCAGTTCGATCGTCCACCGTGACGAGGCCTATCCCTTCGGCAAGAACATGGTGGAAAAGCTGCGTGAGCTGATCCCCCGACAGATGTTCGATGTGCCGATCCAGGCGGCGATCGGTTCCAAGATCATCGCGCGCGAAACGATCAAGGCGAAGCGCAAGGATGTTCTGGCCAAGTGCTACGGCGGCGATGTGTCCCGGAAACGCAAGCTCCTGGAGAAGCAGAAGGAAGGCAAGAAGAAGATGAAGTCGGTGGGGTCGGTCGAGGTCCCCCAGGAGGCCTTCGTGTCGGCTCTGCGCAGCACCGGTCCGAAGAGCGACTGACGGCTTCGCGCAGGGTCGGTTGAACGCGGGACCGTATGCGTCAGCGTCCGACCACGTAGTCTGGACGGACGTTTCGCACCGGCTGAGGAGTCGCCCGTGAGCCCGCCGTCCGACCAGCACCCGCCGCCGCCGTCGGCCGCTGAGCCGGGTCCGCCCCCGCCGCCCGGCGCCCGCCCGACGAGCGGCCCGGACGATCTCGAGCGCGCGGACGCCCGAGAAGTGCTGACCGAGGACGAGCAGGCGGTGCTCGATCATGCCAAGGCCATCCCGCAGGGGGCGGACGCCGACCTGTGGGCGTTCGCCTTCGATTCTTCGCTGCGGGCCCAGGAGGCGCTGTTGGCGACGATGCGACTGGTCGCGCGCCAGCACCTCGAACTGGAGGATGCGGCGATCGTCGCCCGCGTCCGGGGACGCGTGCGCATCACGCAGACCAAGGACATGAACCCGGCGCAGGGTGCTGTCGGTGGCGCCTGGTTGGGCATCCTGGCCGGCCTGTTCCTCGGTCCCGGTGGCCCGCTGGTCGGTGGGGCGCTCGGCGCCGCCGCCGGCGGCCTGTTCGCCAAGCTCCGAGACATTGGAATCGATGACGACGAGATGAAACTGATGGGTGAGGAGCTCGGCGACGGCGAGGCCGCGTTGTTCCTGCTCATTCAGGACTGTCACCAGATCCGCACGATGCACGAGATCTCGCGGTTTCCGGGCCGGGTCCTCGCGTCGACCGCGGATCCGGACCTGGTCGAACAGGTCCGCTCGAAGCTGGCCGTCGATCCCTGGGGGTAGTTCGGCCCGGCAACGCCACCGGACCACAGCTACCTTCGTTCGGCCACGGAGCAAGGAGCGCGAGTGAGCGAGCACGAGCTGCTGGCCCGCAATGATCTTCGGCAGTACGACCAACTCGCCGATGAGTGGTGGGACCCCGCCGGGGAGTTCGCCGCACTCCACTGGATCGCGGTATCGCGCGGCGCGCTGATCCCCGCGCCACCGACGGGCGGTGGAACCCTGCTGGACGTCGCCTGCGGGGGCGGGCTGCTGGCACCGCATGTGCCGCCGGGCTACCGGCACGTCGGAGTCGACCTGGTGTCCTCCGCACTGACCGCCGCGGCGGGACATGGCGTCGAGCCCATCGTCGCAGACGCGCGCGCCCTGCCGTTCGACGACGGTGCCTTCGACGTGGTGGTCGCCGGTGAGATCCTGGAGCATCTGGTCGACGTCGAGGCAGCCGTGGCGGAGCTCTGTCGGGTCGTCGCTCCCGGCGGCCGCATCGTGATCGACACCATCGCCGACACCCGCTGGGCCCGCTGGACGATGGTCACGATGGCCGAGCGGCTGCCGGGTGGCCCGCCGCGACGCTGTCACGACCCCGAACTGTTCGTCGATCCGGATCGCCTCCGGGAACTCTTCGCCGCAGGAGGAGTGGAGATGCGCCTCCACGGGCTGATGCCGGCGCCCCTGCAGTTCCTACGGTTCGCGGCGACGGGGCATGGCCGGGTCCGCATGCGCCGGACACGGTCGCTGTCCGGCCTGTATGCCGGCGTCGGGCATCGCCGGAGTCCGCGATGAGCGGGACGAGCAGGGCCGCGACGGCGTCCATCATCGGCCGTGGATGGGCCGCGCCGCCCGCGGCATCGCAGGCGGAGCTGTGGGACGGGTTCTTCGCCGCTCACTATGGCGGTCAGGCAGTGGCGAAACGGATCTGGGAGCGGGCGGGGGTGGTCACCAGACACGGCGTCGTTGATCCGCGCACGGAGGACATCTCCCGATGGGGGACCGAGCAGCGCATGGAGCGGTTCGTCACGGAGGCCCTGCCGTTGGGTGCGGCGG
>JBDNIX010000065.1:0-5228 GCA_041688045.1 Nitriliruptoraceae bacterium | reverse complement strand
GCCGTGATCCTGGGATGAACGAGTGTGGGAAGTCTGACGGCCCCGTAGTACCTGCGAAGCTGCCGAACAACGCCGCGTCTGCGGCTGCGGAGGTGGTGGAGGAAAGGGGGCCGGCCAAGGAGAACGCGGCCAGCAAAACGCGTCCCGGACACAGTGCCGGATCGGATGCGTCCAGTGCGCTGGACCGCGTGCGCCGAGTCGCAAGGCCAACCAGCGATTCGACGCCCGTATCCAAGGCAGGAGCCCAGTGCGTTAGCAGCGCACGCTGGGATCTGCGCGGGGGCCGCCCGCAAGGGCGGTCCCTACCGCAATGAGCGAGGTGGGCCACGTTCCCGTGGCCGCGACCGGAGCGCAGGTCAGGCTCAGGTATTTGTTTCTGAAGGCCTTTCGATCGCGCGCTGGAAGGAGCAGGCCCCGAACGTGGAGACCGATCAGGAGTGCGCCGCCTGAACTTCTCGAAGAACCACGTCCACAACTCTTGACAAGAACTCCCTCGATGATGCGCTTATCGCGAAGGAAGGCTCAAAGGATCTGGTCGAGCTTCGGGACACCCATGAGGCCCCCTCTCGCGATAGCTGCCTGAAACCAAACCACGTCCGCTCTAACGGCTGTTCATCCGATGCGATGTTTGGGGCTCCCGCTATCTTCCCAACGTGACACCATCCCGTATCCTCCATGAGGTGGTCTAGAGCGCGCGGGCCTGTGGAGACCGATACGCGCTCCCGATCGGGTAGCGGACGACAAGGGCCGCAACCGGGACTGCTCGTGTCACAGGAAGGAATGTCTGTGTATATCGGACTTGGAACGCTCATCCTGATTATCATCCTGCTCATCATCTTCCTCTGACCAAAAGCGGCACGTAGGATGACCGGGCCGCATGACGGTGGCCCCCGCCGTGAAGCGAGGGCCGCCGTGTTGGGTGGTGTTCCGCCCTCGGCCGTCGCTCGGCCGGGGGCACTGCATCATGCTGCTGCGTTGCGGCACACCTCGTGCGCGAAAAGCTGGCAGCCGTCGACCACACCTACGGGGCGCATGGCCCCATCGGTCCGTCCGCACTCGACGCAGGCGAGACCGTCTCGCTGGTCGGTCGTGAGTTTCGTGTCCGTCGTGGCACTCCTGGTCGCCGCCGTTGGTGGACGGGACGACGGAGGTCCGCGGGCCGGTGTGCCCACGGTGTGCCAAGAACCTTGGGAGCGGGCTGTACGCTTATCGGCGCCCGTCCCTACGGGTTTCGGATAATCGCAGTTCAGAGCACGTTTCCGCGACAAGCGGGGACGTGCTTGGACGCCTCCCTCGACCCTTTCAAGGTGATGACGCGGGTTCGAATCCCGTCGGGAGTACCTCGTCAATCTGCGTGGCGCCGGTGATCGGCAGCAGCCGGTCGCGCCCATCCTTCGGTCGTGCACCGACCGGGACGCCACTGCATCACGCCGGGTATCCTGGCCGGTCAAGCCGGGCTGCGCCGTTGGCGTACCCCGCAGTTCCCCGTTTCGCGTACCCCTTGCAGGAGACCACGTGGCCACGAAGATCGAAGTCCAGGTTCCGGTCGAACGACAGAAGGCCGCTCAGGCTGCCGGAAACTTCGAACTTGAAGACCTCCCCGGCCGCCTATCCAAACCGGATGCCGCGGTGCGGGTAGGCAAGCTTCCCAAGCAGGACAAACCCCTCAAGGTCGTCCGCTCGCTCAACGGCATCACCAAGCTGACGCCGGGCCAGATGATCGTCAACTATGGGCGGTCAGAATCCCGGTGGGCCACGGCCTACCAGAAGCGCCGTGCCGGGACCGCCGACTTCACCGAACTGATCAGCTACGCCCGCCAGATCATCGGCGTCGACGATCAGGGGGGACTGCTGATCTGCTTGATGGGACACGCCGGACAGGGGCCGTGCATCCCACTGTGGGTCCCGCGTGAAGAAGTCACCCTCACCGTGCAGCCCAACGACATCATCCTTCGTTTCGACGACATCACCTTCGATTGGTGAGCGGGCCAAACGCCGGTATTCCGCCCGTTTCGGAGCTGTTGGCGGCGTGCCATGACCTGGCCGATGCGGCCGATGCAATGTCGCTCGGCGCCTTCCGGCGCCACCTCGACGTGCGCACGAAGTCCGACGGGACCTGGGTCACTGACGTCGACGAGTCCGTCGAACGCACGCTGCGGTCGTTGATCGGGCAGCGCTTCCCGGGCCATGCCGTGCTGGGGGAGGAGGGCGGTCGCGAGGGACCGGACGACGCCCCGACGTGGATCCTCGACCCGATCGACGGAACCAGCAACTTCGTCAAGGGAAATCCGATCTTCGCCACGCTGATCGCCGTACAGGTCGACGGGCGCGAAGTCGCTGGGGTCGTTTCCGCGCCAGCGCTCACCACCCGTTGGGACGGCGTCGCGGATGGAGTTGCCCACCAGGACGGTCGCGAGATCCACGTCAGCCCGGTTCGTCACCTGCGCGACGCGGAAGTGGCCTTCGGGGGGCTTGACTACTTCGCCGATCGGGGTTGGAACGACGCGGTCGAGCGCCTGATCGCCGGGACGCGACGGCAGCGTGGATACGGCGACTTCTGGAACCACTGTCTCGTTGCTTCCGGCAGCACCGACATCGCCGTGGAGGCAGACGTCAGCGTGTGGGATCTGGCGGCCGTCAAGGTCGTCGTGGAGGCCGCGGGGGGACGCTTCACCGACTTTCGGGGACGGCCCTCAGCAGACGGGGGAAATGCACTGAGCACCAACGGCGCCCTGCACGACGAGGTTCTCGCGCTGTTCACGGCTCGCCCCGACCAGGGTGTCGGTGGCGACGGTTAGGCTCGCCACATGACGTCCGACCCCGCCCCCGGTGACTCCCTGCACCCGGTATCCAACGACGAATCCGACGACGACGCCGATGCCCTGACCGCTGGCGCGGCGGACCCTGACGGCGCGTTGCGGCTGCTCGACGTCGAAGGGGCCCCACCCGGGACCTTCGGAGAACTGGAACCGACCGCGCCGCCCCTGACCGACGCGCAGGGACGGATCCGTCTGTCCTTCAGCCGCACCGACTCCTACCGGAACTGTCCGCGAAAGTTCAGGTACGCCTACGTCGACCGCCTGCCGTCCCTCCCCGGTCCGCACCTGTCATTCGGGACGTCCATTCACTCCGCGCTCGAGGCGTTCTACGACCGCAAGCTTCCGGCCTGTCCAACGCAGGACGAACTCCTGGCGTTTCTGTACGACGCCTGGGATCCGTCAGGCTTCCGCGACCTCCCACGTGAGGAGCAGGTGCGGTTCTACCGGCACGCACAGGACGTCCTGCGGCGCTACCACCGCCGGGTGGCGGACTCCTACCGTCTCCCAGCATCGACCGAGGCGTGGTTCGAGCTGCCGGTTGCACACGAAGCCGTGGTGGTGGGTTCCATCGACCGCGTCGATCTGGACGACGGCGGACGGTTCCACATCATCGACTACAAGACCAACCGCAAGGTCCAGGACCGTCACCGGGTCTCTGGGTCCCTCCAGCTGGCCATCTATGCGCTGGCGTGCCGGCATTTGTTCGGCGCACTGCCGGCCACGGTATCGCTCGATTTCGTGGTGCCCGGTGTGGCCATCACCGTGCCACTCGAGGACATCGACCTGGACGGGGCTCGCCAGGTGATCCTGGACACGGCCGCCGCAATCCGTGCCGGTGCGTTCGAGCCAACACCCAACCGACTCTGCGACTGGTGCGACTACCGCAGCATCTGTCCTGCTTGGCCCGGTGACGGCAGCGATGGCCTTGGGACGGCGGTGGCCCAGGCCCGCGACCTACGCCGTCAGGTCACGCGAGACGTCCGTGAGCTGCGCGAACTCGAGGCAGGCGTAGAGCGGCTGGCTGCGGAGTTGGCGGAAGGCGAGCCTGGGTAGGCTGGGTACGTGCCGAGTCGACGGGAGTCGCGATGGGTGAGAAGGTGTCCGACACGACCACGGTGGCAGCGCCGATCGTCACGGTCTGGAACGTCATCACCGACATTGAGGCCTACCCGGAGTGGGCCGAGGGTGTCGAAGAGACGACGCTGCTAGAGGTCAACGACGACGGCTATCCGCACCAGGCTCGGTTCCGTGTGGACGCCAAGGTCTCAGAGATCACCTACACGATCGAATACCGCTACGACGACTATGACATCAGTTGGCACCTGGTCGAAGGTGACACGATCTCCCAGCTCGACGGGATCTATGCCCTGTCCGAGCAGGGTGACAGCACGGTGGTGATCTACTCGCTGGAGGTCGACGTCGACCTCCCGCTGCCCGGATTCCTCAAGAAGCGCGCAGCCAAGACGATCCTGGAGCAGGGCCTTTCCGGCCTACGGGCGCGCGCGGAGTCACAGGCCTGACATGGCTCGCGACGAGGTGGAGGCCGCCTACTTCACGTTGCTGCGTGCACGCGAGGAGTTGGACGCGATCCGACGGTACGGGGAGTATCTCCGGGACGAGGCGCGACGGTTGCGTCGGTTCATGGCCGAGGGCCAGGCGCTCGCAGGCACCGTCGACCGCCGGATGCGACGACCCCTGCGGCACACCGACACGCCCCTCGAGGAGTCGGTCGATGCACGACTGGCGGTCATCGAAGACGAGCTGCGCGGGTTGCCGGATCGCGAGGCCGCAGCGGACGCATTCGTCATCGAATGCGAACGCGAACATGCGGCCCTGCAAGGGCGTTCCTGACGCGAAAGAGTGCTCCATGTACCGCGACGATCCGCTGGACGACGAACTCGAGCTGCGCTCGATTGTCGGTGACGACCCCGTCGATCAACTCGTGGACGCTCAGCTCGGCGATCAACGCACCCCACTGGACGTGGCCCTGGACATTCTGCGCATCCTGCAGGGGTGGGTGTCCGATGAGGCTGCGGCCCGGTGGTTCCTGGCCGAACAGCGACGGTTGGGCGGGCGGACACCCGACGAGACCCTCGCCGCTGGGGCGTACGACGATGTCGAGGAAGCGGCCCGTACGTGGTCGGCCGCCCAGGGCTGATCTCGCGTCTGCCGCGAACGCGCTACGCTTCCGGGTTCAAGCGACGTCGCGCTGCTCCGCAGCCGATCGCCACCCACGTCCGTCCTCACGCGAGGTGCTTCCGCTCATGCCTAACGGTCACGTCAAGGTCTTCCATGCCGACAAGAACTTCGGCTTCCTCACCAGCTTGGACGGCCGCGAGGTCTATGTCTCCGGCGATCAGGTCCACGGCGAGCCGCTGCGCTCGGGCGACGAGGTCGAGTTCGAGGTAG
>JBDNIX010000389.1:0-2573 GCA_041688045.1 Nitriliruptoraceae bacterium | reverse complement strand
CCAGCAGCTGCGCGCCACGAACGGCGGGATCCCCCAAGACGCCTTCCGAACGGCGCTGCGCGGGTGCGTGCAGGACTGGCCGAACGATTTCGAGATGCAGGCGTACTGCCTCAGGCAACAGATCGAGGGCTACAATGCCGTCTCGCGCGGCCCCGCCTCGCCCATGACGTCTCTGACAGCGACGGAGGAAGCAACGATCAAACGGCACTGCTCGATGCAGTGGCCGAGCGACTTCGAGATGCAGGCGTACTGCGAGCGACAGCAGGCGGGCGGGGTCGCATACCTGCGGACACAGCCGAATCAGCGGACCCTGAGCGCGTGCGCACGGGATTGGCCGGGCGATTACGAGATGCAGGCTTACTGCGTGCGTGAGGGCCTCTACTAGGCGCTCCAAACGCTCCTCCTGCCCGGCCACGTTCTTATGTGCCACCGGAGGTCGTCGGTGCCGCTTCGGGCGTTCACGATGCGCGTGAGAGCGAAGAGAAGGTCGCTGCGGCGATCGAGGCAGACGAGAGCATGTTCGTTGATCGGTGCTTCGCTTTAGCGGCGGACGGTGGCACGCGCGTCGCGGCGCGTGGCGGTGCGGGCGAGCTGGCGTGCGGCGCTAACGGTGTGCAGGCGCAGATTCTTCTCGTACGTGTCGACGACATCCTAGGTCGCCTTCCGCCAGCGGCGACTGCCTGCTGCATGCGGTACGGTAGGCATACCTCATGACCGCTCAACTCTTCGCCGCTTCGATCGTCATCGCACTCCTCGCCATCATCGTCAAGAAGGCGCGAACGGTCCTCCTCACGCTCGCCGGCATCAGCATCGTCGCCGCCCTCGCCGTTGCCTACAACGAAGCCGAGTCCACCACGACGACCCCGCCTACCGCCCCAACGGTGGAGGAGATGGCGGACGCGCGGACGGTGGAGGTCACCTTCACCAGCGACCCGAACGGAGCCATCGTCCTCATCGAGAATAGCCATGTCGGCACGACGCCCCACACCGCGCAAGTGCCACCAGGACAGTTGTTCGACTACACCCTCCGCGCTGAGGAGCCCTACGAGGAGTACGACCTATACAAGCCGTACTCAGCGTCGCTCACGCCGGATGAGGACGTCGCGGTCGACGTGTGGCTCGATCGGACCACCGCCGAGGAGCAGCAGGCGCAGCGCGAGGAGCAAGCGCAGGCTCGCGCGGAAGCTGAGGAGCGGCGCCTGCAAGCGGAGCTCAGATCCAGCCCTTGGCGCGTGTACCGTCGCGTCGACCCGATCACCGACGCGGACATCAGCTACATCACCGTCGATGCCACGGACTACCCGACCGTCCTCAACCGTGACGCGTACATGACGATTCGATGCGACAGGGACGACCCCACCGCCAGCGACGGAATCGCGCTCATCATCGAAGCGGACGACTACCTCGGCAACGACGACATCGCCCTCGGTTGGCGTTTCGACGACAATCCCGCCGTGAGGCGCCGGCTCTGGCGAAGCAGCACCGATGGAACGGCGGTGTTCAACCTCAGTTACAAAACGCAATTCCTTACGCAAATGCTCGACGCGGAAGAGTTGACCGTGCGCCTCTACGACTATCGAGGCTCGTCCCTCAACTACGCGTTCGACGTCGATGGTGGGCGTGCCGCCCTCACCCTCCTCGGGTGCTACGGCGGCCCTGCGCTCTAGCAGTACCGAGTGCATAACCTATGGACTGGCCGCATGGGTCGATGCTGCCTACTCTTCAAGCGTGCACTGTTGCGACGGCAGAACGAGCAGGTTCGTCCGCTTTGATGCGCAGAGGAGCGTTCGGGCCCTACATGTGCGTCCGTCCGGATGGTGGTGCAACGTCGAGAGTCAGCGTGTGCCGTACTGGTTCTCTCCCGGAGTTTCGGGGGCGAAGAGAAGAATAAGGCCCATGATGAAGTTCACGAAGGGTACGAAGCCGAGCAAGTACCACCAGCCGCTCTTGTCGAAGTCGTGCAGCCTCCGCACCCCATAGGAGAGCGTGGCGATGAAGAAGACGATCATTAGGCCGAACATCGTTAGGGCGCTGCCAGCACCGAGTTCCTCGGCGGCAGGATCAGTGCCTGCTCCGACGAATACGGAGACGACGAAGAAGATGAGGCCCCAGATCACGCCGAAGCCGAAGTACTGGAGGCGGCCGATCCGGCCATCGAACTTGAACGGGTTGAACTTGTCCACGCTAGTCCTTCCTCGTAGCAACGAAGACGTTCACTGACCTTGCGGCCGATCGAGACACTTACTCGGAGAACTCCTGTTCGGACAATACCAACTGTAGCTCACGAGGCCCTCACGAGAAAGTTTGATCCGCCCTGAGTTTGGTGACTGCCGCGGCTTTCGACGTAGAGCGCCTGGTAGATCGCCTCCTGCACGGCGGCCACGCCGACACTTCCGGCGTAGCGCTTGGCCTGGATGCTGATGCGTCGACCTTCGTGCACGGCGATCAGGTCGACCCCGAAGTCGCCGCTGCCGGGCGTGACGGTGGCGTCGTACTCAGCTCGCGCAGCACGCCTGCGAGGTGGTGCTCGAAGGCCATTCCGTCGGTGGGGGGCGAGCCGTCGGGGTCACCTG
>JBDNIX010000388.1:0-4770 GCA_041688045.1 Nitriliruptoraceae bacterium | reverse complement strand
CCGCGGGTGCAGCTCGGTGAGGCGATCAGCCAGATAGCCGAACAGGTCGGCACGGCGGTCCGCATCGAGATCCACGACCCCGACGGGACCGTCCACGCCGACATCCTCACCCCACCCAACCACCAGCCCGAACAACCAGCACCACCTTCAGACCGGCCACGCGGGCGTGGGCGACCCTCGCAGGCCCAGGTGTCGGCAGGCGGGTTCGAACCCGGCGAGGCCGCCGCCGGCGCGGTAGCCATCGCCACCGCCGCCGCGGACACCGACGGACACGTCAGCGTCGACCTCGATCCGATACTGGCTCGCAATGGTCGCGGTCCGGTGCAGGTCGTCGGTGCGATGTCGGGCGCCACCCATGTCCAGGACCTGACGTGAGAAGCGCTCAGCGTCCCCCGGCCGACGGGCTGGTCAACGTCGGGCTCGCGCTGCTGGCCGCCGCGGCGGTGCTCGCCGGGCTGCTCCGCCTGGCCGGCACGCTCGCCGCATGGGCGACCGGCGCCACCCAGCCGGACGTCGGTGTCGCGGCGGCGCTCGACGTGCTGGCCGACCCGCTCGTCCCCGCCACCGCACTCCACGCGCCGGGGCTGCATCCGATCGCCTACTGGATCGTCGTCGCGCTGCTGCTCACCGTGCTCGTGGCCATCGGGTGGGGCGTCTGGCGACTGGTCACCGACCGACGCGCGCCGTCCGATCCGCGGCGACTGTCCGGCACCGCCACCCCCGCCGACATCGCCCGCACCGCCGCAGCCAAGACGCTGCTCAAACGCGCCGGCACGTTGCGGCCCTCGCTCACCGACCCCCGTCCGGCCGACGTGGGCTACCTGCTCGGCACCGCAAGAGGCCGCCAGGTGTGGGCCACCGTCGAGGACTCCATCCTGCTGATCGGCCCACCCCGCTCCGGCAAAGGTCTCCACCTTGTGATCAATGCGATCGTGGATGCGCCCGGCCCGGTCATCACCACCTCCACCCGCCCCGACAACCTCACCACCACGCTGCGCGCCCGCGAGAAGACCGGCCCGGTGGCGGTGTTCGACCCCCAACAGCTCGCCCCCGGACTTTCTGCCGGGCTGCGCTGGTCCCCGGTCCGCGGCTGCCAAAACCCCCTGACCGCGATGATCCGCGCCACCGGCCTCGCATCGTCCACCGGGCTCGGGTCGGGCGGGGTGGACAACGGCGGATTCTGGGAAGGCAAGACCCGCACCGCCATCCAAGCCCTGCTCCACGCGGCCGCGCTCGACGGCCGCGACCCCGCCACCCTCTACCAGTGGGCGCTCAACCCCACCATCGCCGCCGACGCGGTCCGCATCCTGCAGACCCACCCCGACGCCGCGACCGGCTGGGCCGAATCGCTGGACGCGATGATCCAGTCCGACCCGCGCACCCGCGACTCGATCTGGCAAGGCGTCTCGCTGGCCTTCGCTGCATTGGCCGACCCCCGCGTCCTCGACGCGATCACCCCACGAGACGGTGAGGCGTTCGACCCCACCAGCTTCCTGCGTGACAACGGCACCCTGTACCTGCTCGCTACCGGTGCCGGCGCCGGAGCGTCGGCTGCGCTGGTCGCCGCGTTCATCGAAGACCTCGTCGAAGTCGCCCGAAAGATCGCAGCCACCTCGCCCGGCGCCAGGCTCGACCCGCCCCTGCTGATGGCGCTCGACGAGATCGGCAACCTCGCCCCCCTCCCGTCCCTACCGACGCTGATGGCCGAAGGCGGCGGCACCGGCATCACCACCCTGCCCGTGCTCCAGTCGATGGCCCAAGCCCGCGCCAAATGGGGCAACGACGCCGCCGGCGCGATCTGGGACGCCTCGATCGTCAAGATCATCCTCGGCGGTGGATCCAACTCACGCGACCTCCAAGACCTGTCCGCACTGATCGGCGACCGCGACGAGACCACCGACTCCACCAGCATCGACGCCTACGGCGGCCGATCCAGCCAACGCTCCCTACGTCGTGTGCCGATCATGGCCCCAGACACGCTGCGCACGCTGCCGTTCGGAACCGGGCTCACGCTGCTGCGCACCGCCCCACCCATCATCACCGACCTACGCGCATGGACCGACCGACCCGACGCTGACACCCTGCACGAGCAGCGTGGCGAGATCGAATCCCACCTCCGCACCGCACCCGTCGCCGTACCCGGCGACCGGGCGTAGCCGGGCCGCGGGCCCCAACCCGGAGCGGCCTGAGCCGTCAGCTGCCGCCGGTCGTCAGCTCGATGCCGACCAGCACCGGCGGATCCGCTCGCCACGCACCCGCGACCGTGCGATGCCGGGCGTTGGCCGTCAGGGCGTCGAGGGCACGCTCGATCTCGGGAGGCTCGGTCACGACATGTGCGGTGGCCGTCGGCGACCACGCTGCCGACCGTCCCCTGTAGGGGTGGCGACGGCGTTGCGCAGCCAGTCGCCCTCACGCCCATGACGTGACGTCGCATACACCGTGGCCCCGACCAGCCCGAACCGCACCGTCACCACATGCCCACGGCCCGTCCGGCGGCCACGCGTGAACATCCGGCAGCTCGTCGCCGTCGCGAGCGCACCGTCGCCGTGCTGATCGTCCAGATCGCCTTCGGCCATGCCGCCAATCGTCGCATGCGTCACGTGGGTCGGCTATCGCAAGCCGGGGACACGGGACGCACACCTTTCTCGTAGTTGAGCTCCGCCGGACCTGACCGCGAGCGATGGAACGATCTCGATGGCTATCCGCACCCAGCAGTCCCTGACCGGCTTTCTCGCGTCCGAGCCGCAGCTGACCTTCACCACCAACGGCGACGCCCGGTTCTACGCCAAGATCGGCCAAGAGCACTACCGCCGCAACGACGACGGGTCGTTCAGCCAGCTCGACACCACCTTCCACGACCTCGTCGTCTACCGGCGCACGGCCGAGCGGGCCTACGCCGCCTTCGCCAAGGGCGACAAGTTCATCGCCGAGGGCTACGTGCGCACCTACGAGCACCAGGTCGACAGTCAGACCCGCCACGGCGAGGAGTTCATCGCCACCAAGCTCGGGCACGACACCGCCCGCACCACCTACACCGTCGATCGCACCCGCCGACCCGCCACCGTCGACCAGACGCCCACCGTCGACACGCCGACCCACGACACCCCCGGTGCCCCGGCACCGCCAACGGCGGCGCACAACAACCCGGCAGTGTCCCTGTGACCGGCCGCGACCACACGAGCCGACGATGACCACCTACGACCTCGGCCACGGACCGTCGTCAGCCGACGACGACCCGACCGACCTCGACGTGTCCGACGAGCGCCTCGACCTCACCGACGGACCGGAAGGGGGCGAGTCGTACCTACCGGAACCGCCCCGTCCCATCAACTGGAACATGGTAACAGCGGACGAGGCCCAGACCGCCTGGATCGAGCTCGACGCCTGGGTCGACTGGCTCCGGCGCACCTACGGGCTGCCCGCCGCGATCATCCCGCCGGCCTGGCACCGCCACCCCGAACTCGTCTGGGAACTCTCCGCGCTGCATCTGCACTGGCTCGGGGCCTACGACCTCGAGCAGCACGGCTCCGCACCCATCGGCTGGCACCGCGACTTCGCCGACACCCGCGAACGCCTCCGCGACTGGGTCGCCACCTGCGGTACCAATCTCAGCCCCGACCGCCCAACCCGCCAGACCATCTGGCCCGGCGAACTACCCGCCCACTCACCCGAGCACGAGACGGCCATCACGAACCGGCGTGAAGACTTTCGCCGCTTCGTCAACGACGACGTCCATCGTCGCCGCGAGGCGCCGCATGGAACGTAACAGATCATGACCGACACTGGGACCACCATGCTCACGGCCCGGCGCGGTGCCTTGATCGATTACCGAGACGACCAGTACGGGCCAACCGCGGCAACACGAGCGCGTGGACGGTGACGATGTACGGTCTCGCCCCCGGGAAGCGTCAGCAGGCGATGGATTCACCGGCCGGGCGCGCCACGGCCAGCCGTGGCGGCGCTCCAATTGACGTCGCTCGCCAAGCATCGTCGACGCCTTCGGGACTGCTCACGGCCGCGCAGCTGGCAGACCAGTGGCAGATCCCGGTTCGAACCATCTACGCCTGGACCAAGCGAAACGCGATCCCCCACTACCGAGCGGGGAGACTTCTGCGCTTCGACCCGGCCGAGGTCGCGGACCACTTTCGACAAGGTGGTTTCGCCGTCGAGCTCACGGACGACCCCGACCGCCCGGGCGAGTCAGCGTTCGATCTCCTATCCGCGTAGGGACCGCACGCGGCCACTCACCAGGAGCCAGAACATGGCGCAAACGGATCACGGCGCTTGCCCGTACGCCGCCGGCGACCACGTGCTGCACGTCGGCGGTCAGAGGCGCGGCGGGTAAGTGGCGGCGCCGATCAGATTCCCGACGGCCATGGCGAACCGCTGGCCCTCGCCCTCTGCCAGGGGCCCGGGTCCCAGGTCGGAGTCCTCGAGCAGTCGGTGGGTGGCCGGCGGTGCGTACACGACCGCGACCTCGGTGGTCTCGCCGGGTCCGAGCAGGTCCGCGGTGAGAGGGTTGTGGTCCGCGGCCGCGTGGAGCTCGGCCTGGCGCGAATGCCACAGCAACCCGTGGGTGGGCTGTCCGCCGACGTGCCGACCGTGCAACGCTGACGCCCAGTCTCGCGTGCAGGCGTAGTGCGCCGGCAGGGAGGTCACCAGCTGGCTGCGACGGATGCCCAGCCGCTGGAGCTCGGGGTCGCGAAGGTCGATGAGCCGGACCTGGGCCAGCAACCGGACCCGGCCCAGCGACCAGACGGCGAGCCGGTG
>JBDNIX010000387.1:0-6235 GCA_041688045.1 Nitriliruptoraceae bacterium | reverse complement strand
GGCGCGCGCGATGGTTCGACGACCACCACCGTCGGTCGCTCGCCCCAACGGTCCCGCACGAGTGCGGTCACCGCGGCCGCCAGACCGCCGACGCCGGCCTGCACGAACACGTGCGTCGCCGGAGGGTCGATCGCGTCGACCATCTCCGCCACGAGTACGAGGTAGCCCTCCATCACCTGGGTGGGGACATCGAGGTATCCGGGCCAGGACGAGTCTGACAGCAGGACCCAACCCTGTTCCTGCGCATCCCGCTCAGCGGCGGCCATGCTGGCCTCGTAGTCGTCGCCTGCACGCACGACCGTGGCACCGCGTGCACGCAGACGCTCCGCGAACGCTTCCGGCACGGTCTCGCTCAGATAGATCCGCGCCTCGGCGCCGAACACCGCCGCCGCGGCGGCGACCGACATCCCGTGGTTGCCAGCGCTCGCGCAGGCGAAAACCGTCCCCGTCAATGCCACCGCCAGGTCGTCGGTGCTCGCCGGGTGGCCGGGCCGGTCCTTCCGATCTGCTGCCATCCGAGCGATGACGTGCCCCGCACCCAACGCCTTGAAGCTGCCCAACCCCATTCGCGAACGCTCGTCCTTCAGGTACAGCCGACCGACCTCCAGCCGCTCCGCGAGGCGCTTCGGGGTGAGCAGCGGCGTCGGTGCGTGCACGGGACACCTCGCCAGCAGCGCCAGGGCGTCGGTCGGGTCGGTGTGCACACGCCCGACAGGCGGGCGGATCCCGCCAGGCAGTCCGTACCCACGGAGGGGGTTCTTCTCGACTTCCATGACGCTCCTCGGGATGCTCCTCGGGAAGCGCCCACCTTCGCGCATGCCTGCGTCGTCGTCCAGCGACCATCGTTGACGGCCATCGGTCAGTTCTTCTGAAGCATGCAGTGTGGATCCGACGAGCTGCGCCTGTGCCTGGGTCTGCGGGTCGCTGATTGCGGTCGCACCGGTGCTGCTTACCGAGCGGACATATGGGGAGGATCGAAGGAAACCCTTCACGGATGTCCACGGGGCCTCAGCGATCGCCGTGGGCCATGACCGGGCAGGTATCCGACGTGCGACCACCCGTGATCTGGGGGCGCATGAGCGGAGGCCGCCGGGGTCACGGCTGAGCCCGTTGCAGCCTGCCCGGCGCGGGGTGCGTCGCAGTTGGCGAAGGCCAGGGAGTGACGTATGACGAGTCGGGGCAGGCACCACATGAGGGTCGTGGAGACGCTGGCGCTGCTCGCGCTGCTGGCCGTGGCCTGCAGTACCGCTGACGTCTCCGAGCCGGCGGTCGATCCGTTGTTCGCCTCCGGCGACTACGCCTACCAGTGCGAAGTCACCACCAGCGCTCCGACGGATCGCACCTTCGACGCGTTGTCCGCCGTCGCCTTCGAGGGCAGCATCGAGGTCGATGCGAACGCAGCGATCCTGGCGACCGGCTGACACGCTCGCCGCGCGACGATGGTCGTCGAACCCGATGAACCGGCCTGGTGTCCCACCGTCGGACTCGAGTCCGGGCACGACCCGGTCGGTGCTGCCGCCACAGGTTCCGATGGTCGTCGATGCAGTCGCCGATGTCGCGGGAGGTTCGGCCGAGCAGCCGGGCCAGGGTGGGGTCGACCTGTTCGGCGTCGCCGCGGCGTAGGCCGGCGTGGAGCACGGTCTGCACCAACCGTTGCGGGAGGGGGAGTCCCTGGGCACGCAGGTGGCGAAGAGGCCGGGGGCGGTTGCCGGCTGGTAGGCGATGGTCCGGTCGAGCTTCACGGTGAGAAGACCAGCGACCTCGGCGACGGTGACGGCCCGTGGACCGGTGAGCGTGTAGCCCTGGCCTGTGCGCGGGGTAGGGTCGGCCAGGATGATCGTGGCGAGCTCGCCGAGGTCGCGGATGCCGGTGCGGTACGCGGTGTTCGGCGACGTGCGTATCACCCGGGCGTAGCAACGGAGAACCGGCCATGCGTTACGCAGCGTTCCTGCGGGGCATCAATCTGGGTGGCCGTCGTGTCACCGGGGCGCAGCTGTGCGAACCACTCGAAGATCTTGGGCTGCGCCAGGTGTCGAGCTTCCTCGCCAGCGGAAACGTGGCGTTCGATACCGACGACGCCCACGATCTGGTGGCACGGATCGAAGCCGCGCTCGAGTCGGCGCTCGGCTATCCGGTGGAGACGTTCGTCCGGGACGCGGCCGAGGTCGCCGAGATCCTGGCGCATCAGCCATTCCCGGCAGGAGCGCTCAAGGGATCCACAGGCAAGCCGCAGGTGACCTTCCTCCGCCATCCCCCGGCCGCGACGGACATCGAGGCCGCCATGGCTCACGCCACCGACCAGGACCGCCTCGCGGTCATCGGCAGCGAGTGGTACTGGCTGCCGTCACGTGGTATCTCGAGGAGCACGCTGGACCTGCTCGCCGTGGAGCGTGCGCTTGGTCGAGGCACGACCCGTACCCACAACACGGTGGCCAGGCTCCACGCCAGGTACCTGGGTGGCGGACGGGGATGAGCGCGCCCACGGCACCCTGTGCCTAGCCCTGCGAGGCGTTGGTCAGCGACGCACGGCTCGGGTGGTCTGCACGGCTACCAAGGGGATGAGTCCAAGGATCAAGGCGGCGACCCAGGCACCGCCGGACAGCACCGTGAGCCCAAGCACATCGCGAAGTGCCGGCAGCGCCAGGGCGACCACCTCGAGGAAGAGCGTCACAGCCAGCGCGATCCACAGCCAGCGATTCTGCGTCGCCCCACGGAAACCGGAGCCGGTGTCCCTCCGGGCGTTGAAGACGGTCAGCACCTGCCCCAGGGACATCGCGACGAACGTCATCGTTTGTGCACCGATCGTGTCGAGGTCGAACCATGCCGTACCCAGGGCATAGGCCACGAGTCCAACGCCGGCGACCAGCGACGCGGAGATGAGGATGCGCCTCAGGATGGTCTTGTCGATCACCGGTTCGCGGGGGTCTCGCGGCGCTTCGCGCATCGTTTCGCCACGGCCGGGTTCGAGGGCGAGCGCGAAGGATGGCAGCACGTCGATCACGAGGTTGTTCCACAGGATCATCAGCCCAGCCAGCGGCGGGGGACGCCGGCAAGGACGGCCACGGTGATGACGGTCACCTCCGCAACGTGCCACGAGAAGAGGAACTGGCCGAAGCGCCGGATGTTGGCGAAGATCCGTCGGCCTTCCTCGACCGCCACCTCGATCGACTCGAAGCGGTTGTCGAGCAACACCATGTCGGCGGCGTCCTTGGCGACATCAGTGCCCGCCCCCATCGCGACACCGACGTCGGCCTGGCTCAGCGCCGGCGCGTCGTTGACCCCGTCACCGGTGACGGCCACCACCTCACCGCCAGCCTGCAGTGCCTCGATGATCCGGAGTTTGTGCTCGGGGTCGACACGGGCGTAGACGTTCGTGGACGTGGCCAGGTTGCGCACGTCGTCGTCTGACGCGTCGACGAACTGGTCACCGCGAACGGGGTCAGGTTCCTCGATGCCGAGCTCGCGCGCGATCGCACTGGCCGTATCCGGGCGATCGCCGGTGATCATCACGACCCGAATGCCTGCCCCGTGGAGCGTCTCGATCGCGGTACCGGCGGACGATCGGGGCGGGTCGTGCATGCCGACCACACCGATTGGTTCCAGATCCGCGAAGAGTTCGTCGTCATCCACCTCTCGGTCGGGAGCCGGCCCGTGGGCGAACGCGAGCGTGCGAAGGGCCTGTTTCGACAGCCGTTCTGCCGCCTCCACCAGGTCCGGATGTCGAGCACCGTCCAGCAGGACCTCTGGGGCACCCTTCGCCAGCACCCGGCCCTTGATGACGACGGCCATCCGCTTGGTGTCGGAGCTGAACGGCACCTCATGATCCCGCGTCGACTCCTCCCGCAACTGTCGCCAATCCAACCGCGTGTCGGCTGCGTGGAGCAGCGCCACTTCCGTGGGGTCGCCGACCGGATCGCCGTCCGGGTCGACGTCCGCATCGTTGCACAGCACGGCGACACGCCACAGTTCGTCCGCGTCCCCGCCGTCGGCCAGGACCTGTTCGACGACCTCCATCCTGTTTCGGGTGAGGGTCCCCGTCTTGTCCGGTCAGACGACGGTCGTGGAGCCAAGCGTCTCTACCGCCGGCAGCCGACGCACGAGAGCGTTCCCGGTGGCCATGCGGCGCATGCCGACCGCGAGCGTCAGCGTGGCGACGGCCGGCAGACCTTCGGGCACGACCGCGATCGCGAGCGCAATGGCGATCTCGGCCATCTCCGCAGCGTCGGTGCCGCGCAGCATCCCGAGCCCGAACAGGGCTGCCGCACCGATGACGACACCGCCGGCCAGGCGACGGCTGAGCTGATCGAGTCCACGTTGCAATGGGGCCTGCGTCTGTTCCGCGGACCCGGCGAGCTCCGAGATGCGCCCCATCTGCGTCTCGTGACCGGTGGCCACCACGACTGCGCGTCCACGGCCCGCGACCACCGTGGTGCCCATGAACAACATGCAGGTTCGGTCCCCCACCGTCGCGTCCTCGCCGACGGGCTCCACCGACTTCTCGACCGCCTCGCTCTCACCGGTCAGGCCGGCCTCCTCGACCTGCAGGTTCTCGGCCTCGATCAGGCGCGCGTCGGCCGGTACCTGCTCACCGGCCTCGATGCCGATGATGTCGCCGGGAACGAGTTCGGCTGCATCGATCTCGTCCCGCCGGTCGCCCCGTTCCACCTCGGCGATGGTTCCCAGCATCTCGCGCAATGCGGCCATCGAGCGCGCGGCCTGGAATTCGGTGACGAACCCGACGATGGCATTGACGACGAGCACGACGAGGATCGCGATGGCCTCGACGATCTCGCCGACGAGCAACCCGACGGCACCGGCACCGAGCAACAGCACCACGACGGCGCTGGCGACCTGCCGCCAGAGCAGCCGCCACCACGGCGTTCCGCTGCCCTCATCCAGTTCGTTCCGACCGTGTTCGTCGCGGCGCTGCCCGACCTCGTCGTCCGACAGGCCGACGTCCGGATCGACCTGTAGCGTCGCAAGGACGTCGTCGGCCGAGCGGGCGTGGGGAACGTCGGACCGTTGCGACGTGTCCGACGAGGAGGATGTCTGAACCATGCACAGCAGGCTATGGGGACGTGACCGGCATCGAACCGTTCGACCTGGCTGCCCGTCTGACCCCGGGACGGCGGTGCTGGTGATGAACGTGCAGGACGACTTCGCAGATCCCGACGGCAACCTCGAGGTCGATGGTCAGGTCGTCAGGAAAGGGACCCAAGGCGGTGACGGGTACTCCGGCTTCAGTGTCCGTGATCCGCAGCCGTCGACGAACGTGCGACCCGGCTCGGGTCAATCCTTGAGGACCAGCACGTCGAGCGCGTCTACGTCGTCGGTCTCGCTCAGGACGTGTGTGTCAAAGAGGCGGTCGTCGACGCTCTGGAACGCGGCTACCGGACTGTTCTGCTGTCGGACCTGACGCGGCCGGTCGACCCCGACGCCGGGCAAGAGGCACTCGAGCTGGTGCAGAGCGAGGGTGCGGAGGTCAGTTGACCCCTCGCTTCGACGCTGGGTGGTGGGAGCGCCGGCCCGTGTCCGGTGGGAGGGACTTCGCCGCTCGACGCCTCGTACCCTCGTAGGAACTCGCTGCCAAAGGAAGGTTTACCCATGATCCGCCGTCTCGAACAGAGCCACGACAACGTGATCGGCTACTCGCTGTCCGGAGACGTCAGCGAGGACGAGTACACGCAGGCCGCCAGCGAACTCCGCGACGAGATCGCCCGGCACGGCAAGGTCCGGCTGCTGTTCCGCCTGTCCGATCTGTCGCTCTCGTCCTTCTTCTCGGCCCTGGACGACCGGTTCCGTTTCGTCAAGGAGCACAAGGACGACATCGAACGGGTCGCGGTCGTGACCGATGACACCGCCACGGAGGTCCTGGCGAAGGTTTCCGGCGTCCTGCCCGACGTCCAGTAGGAGACCTTTCCGAGCGGGGACGAGCTCAAGGCTTGGGCCTGGCTCGAATGAGGACCGGCTGGCTGCGGCGTCAGCACGTCGAAACTCTCCGCGCCGCTGAGCAAGAGGAGCTTCGTTGGAACTGCGTGAGCTCGTCAACGATCGTCCCGCTCACCTCGTCCTGCTCGTGATCGATGGGCTGGGCGGATACGCGGACGGGGAGGTCGACAGCGAGCTCGAGGCGGCGAACACCCCCAACCTCGACCAGCTCGCGGCCGAGGGGTCGTGCGGGCTCTCCCAGCCTGCCGGCCCCGGGATCACCGTCGGTTCGGGGCCGGGTCACCTG
>JBDNIX010000386.1:0-7485 GCA_041688045.1 Nitriliruptoraceae bacterium | reverse complement strand
TGGCGCGTGAGGTGGCGTGCAACGCGGCCGTCACCCGTGGGCGCCTGGCCCGTGCTCGCGCGTTCCTTGAAGCGGCCAACCTGGTCGCCGACTTGGTCGAAGGGGACGGCGACGCGGAGTCGGAACTCGCAGCAGCACTGGTGACCTTGTGGGTGCATGCAGGCATCGCGGCAGCCGACGTGATCTGCTGCGTACGGCTCGACCGGCACCATTCGGGGGAGAATCATCAGTCCGCTGTGAGGCTGCTCCGCGCCGCTGACAAGGGCAACGAGGTGTTGCTCGACCGGCTACTGAAACTGAAGGCCCCGGCCGGCTACGGCCATCGGCTGGTCAGTGTGAAGGACCGCCTGCGTGCGAGGCGCGCGGCGGAGGCACTCGTGCAGCGAGCTGAAGAGCTCCAGTAGAGCTGCTGAAGTGCGAGCACGCCTGTGGTGGCCTCACGGGTGGAGGACTGACGAAGGCACGGGGGTACCTGAGCAGTAGGCCCGATGTAGTCAGGGAGAAGCGCCCCTGCTTCACAGTCGTGGACGACGGAACCCCTCGGTGAACCGGGCGACAACCGCAGTGTTGCCACGTTCGAGTCGGAAGGTGCGCACGCGGGTAGCGGGCCTGGCAAGCCAGCCGCCTGAAGCCGGCAGTAGCGCAGGTGCGTGACTTCATCGTTCCTACCTGATCCAGTAGGACACAAGCAACACCAGCAACAGAAGTTTGTGTGTATCCATCAACACCCGCTGCCGAACTCGGAACGGGGCGGCGGGTTCGGCAGTTGGGTGTGATGTGATGTGGATAGCGATCTGCGCAGAACGGCCTCTATAGGCCCGAAAACGCTGTTCCCGGCATCGTTTTGTCCACATCTATCAACGCTCACTGCCGAACTGGGAACGGGGTGAGTTCGGCAGTTGGGTGTGATGAGATGTGGATAACGGTTGTGCGTAGTTCCTCAGCTTGGTCCTGCGGGCCAAGGACCGCGCGGCGCGCTGGCGAAGCGCGCGGGTAGCACCAACGGGCGTTTCATACCGTCTCGGGTCCTCACCCGACCCGGTGCTGGTGCTCGCCGGTCGGGGAAGCGTCCCTGCCCGCAGGAGATCCGCAAGTAGGGGTCAGGCGGTCGTCACGGCCAGTAAAGACACCGTATGCCCACTTCGGGTGCTCCGTCACTCGTGCTGCAGCTTGGCCGCGGCGTTGCTCCATGCGTAGCCTCATGCTCGGTAGAGGAGCTGGCACATGACGGCGGCTACTCCTGGAAGACCCACGATGCTGGTGACGGTCATCGTCGCTTTGCTCGCTGGCTACGTTGTGCTCCTTACGCTCTTTCCTTCTGCGGTCTTGCACAGCAACCCACCCCAGTGCCTCTCGACCTTCAACTACCGGGCCCCATGCGCGCGATCTGACATCGCCGCATTCGGATACGCGAGCTGGTCGTTCGCCGCGGACGCGGCGACGGCCGGGGCATTCGGGTTTGCTCTGAGGCGGACTACGCGCCGGCGAGGCCGAAACGGCGCGTGAGGCGTGGGGTCCTCGAGGCGACCTGTGCACGGCCGAAGTGGTCGTGCTATCGCGTTGTTGCACCCACCCCCTGAGACCGCAGCACAACCGCCTCATGGTTTGATGGGTGGAGGACGGTCTCCAGACCGCGACATCGACCGGCCAGGAAGCATCCGCGGACCCCGGAACCGGTAGGCGTTGACCCCGGTCCTTGCGGCGCACAGCCGTGGTCGGCCCCGACCCGGACTGAAGTGTTGCCGTCAAGTAATCTTGACGCATGGGCGACGGTGCGCGACACTGGATCCATGAGCACACGTCTTGATGCTGAGAAGCGCGATGAACAGGTCCGTGTCGCGGTCGAACTCGGATCGTCGGATCCGCTCGACCAGCTGCGGGGTCTGAGTGCGGCGGACCGTCAGCTCGATGTTTGGCAGCGGCAGACCATCACTCGGGCGCGTGAGCGGGGGGCGTCGTGGGCCGAGATCGGAGAAGCACTGGGGGTGACGAAGCAGGCCGCGTGGGCGCTGTACAACAAGGACGTCCGTGAGGCGCTCGATGCGGTGCGGCAGCGCAGCGGGCTTACCGACGTGCAAGCCCAGCGGCTCGCGGACGAAGAACGCGACGCCCTCCGCTCGCGGTGAGGATCGTCCTCGACCCGAACGTGCTCGTGTCGGCGGCAGTCGCGACGGGTGTTTCTGCCGAGCTGCTCGACCGGTGGCTCACCGACCGACCGGCCGTTCGTGCTTGTGGTGTGCCCGATCCTCATTGCCGAGCTTCGTGATGTTCTGGAGCGGCCGAAGTCCCGCCGCTGGATCACGGCCAAGGAGGCAGCAGACTTCGTCGACCGGCTCGCCCGCGAAGCAGAGTCGTGGATCGATCCAGCCGAGGTGCCGTCTGTCACCGGTGACCCCAAGGACGACTACCTCGTCGCCCTACACCGAAGCTGTCAGGCCGACCTGCTGGTGTCCGGTGACTCGGACCTGCTTGAGTTGGTAGCTCCCGATGTGGTCGTCCTCACGCCTGGCGAACTCCTGGAACGTCTCCGGCCTGTGTGAATGGCCAGCATCTCGGCGGGAGCAGCACCCCGACGCAGTCCAAGAGGGACCATCCCAGCCCCGCCCTCGCGAACCCATCGAGAACCGCTGCGAGTTCGACGGGTGGTCGCCAGACCGACTGCATCGCAAAGCCAGGAACCGCCATAGCCCCGGGACCGGCCGCCGTCGACTGACGTCCACGCGCCGCGCGCACGTCCGGGGCTGGCGTTCGAGGGCGATCCGGTCGAGGTTCTTGGCATGTCTGTCGATCGGAGATGTCATGGACACCACGACCGAGGCACGTGCGACCTCCTACGAGGTGTTGGAACAGTTCCTCGCCGGTTACTGGACGACACGCACGCGAGACAGCTACCGGTTCATCCTGACCCGGTGGCTCGACTGGTGCCACGCCAACGGCCTCAACCCGGTCGGTGGTGCGGCCGCGGCCGCGCTCGAAGCCTTCATCGCTGAGCTCAAGACCGCCGGGTATGCACCCAACACCATCGTTGGACGCGTCTCGGCGGTCTCGGCGTTCTACCGCTGGTGCGTGCGGGAACAGTTGGTTGTTCGCCACTCGGTGGAGATGATCCGCCGCCCGTCACGTCCGGCCGAATCGGCCACCGCGAGCCTGACCCGCCACCAACTCACCGACTGGCTCGCCGCCGTCGAGCACCGTGGCGGCGCGTGGTGGGCCGCGGCGATGCTGCTGGGCCTCAACGGCCTGCCGTGCGGGGAGCTGATCGCCTGCAACGTCGAGGACGTCGGCAACCACTCGTGGCATCACACCCTCAAGTTGACCACCACCAAGGGCGATCGACCCACCGTCGTTGCGCTCGCTCCACCCACCATGCAGGCGGTCGCCCTCGCCATCAACGGCCGCGACCGCGGCCCGCTACTGCGCAACCGGGCAGGGCGCCGCATGACCGCCTACAACGTGCAGTACCTCGTGGGGGCGATCGCCCGTGACGCAGCGATTCCGGCTCACCTCACCCCGCACGGGCTGCGTCACTCGGCGATCACCATCTCGACGCCGGGGTGTCGCTGCGCGACATGCAGGACTTCGCCCGCCATGCCGATCCCAAGACCACTCGCCGCTACGACCGCGCCCGACACGCCACCTACGCAATCGCCCACGAACTCGCCGGCGGCAACTGAACAACCCGTTCTAACCACGGTCCTGCGGGCCAAGGACCGCACTGCGGGTGGTGCGCTGACGTAACGCGCGAGTAGCGACAACGGGCGTTACAGCCAGGTCTGGGGGACGTCGGATCCGTGGTGGGTAACGAGTGAGACGAGCAGCGGGTCGTCCATGCCGGGAAGGGGCTGGTCGAGCCTTGCGGTGTTGATCCGGTCGTCCAGGTCGAGTGCATCCAGATTGGCCTGGTGGGTCAGGTGCAGCGCTGGTGGTGGACCGTCGAGACGGACGAGCTGCAGATCTGCTGCGTCGGTGGTGATGCGCCCGGCTGGGAAGCGCTCACGAGCTGCGGCGACGGGATCGCTGGCGGCGTAACGATCCGGAGCCGCTGGCGGCGGGCGGTCTTCGGCCTTCGCGCGCGGTGGCTGGACCGTGGGCGCAGCTGGTCCTTCCCAGTGGCCAGCACGCCCTCGGCCGTTGGCAGCGGGCATCGGGTGCCCCAACCCGGTTCGATGGGCACCGCGCAGCATTCCCCTCAGGACCGGGAAGCGGAGGGGGAGGGCGGCCGACGGGTGGCCGACCACCGGGCGTACCGCCAGAACAGGGCGGTGATCACGAGGATGCCGACGTCGCCGGCCCCAGCGCCGCGAGGCGCGGGAGAAGGGCGAACGTGATGACCAGAAGCAGCAGCTGGGCGAGGGTCGCGACGAGGGCGACTGAGGCTGCCGCTCGAACACGGCGCATGAGCAGCAACGGCGCGAGGCCGCCGGCGAGGACGTTGACCAGCCACAGCAGCCGCAGCGGCAGCGGGTAGTCGAGAAAGTAGGCCAAGCCGTTCTCTCCCCACCCCTGTGCAGCCACGTAGCCCTCGTCCGGTCCGAGGAGTCTGACGAAATCGTAGGCGCCCGCGCCATACACCGTGACCATCGTCACGGCGCCGACCCAGGCGTGCCACGGTGTGGCCCGGGCCGAGGATGCGTGCGACCGTGTCGTCACCCTGCGTGGCATCGGCTTCCTTCCATCCACGGTCGCGTGATCCTCCGGTACCCGGTCACGCTACCGCTCGGAGCCCCGTTGACTCGAGGGTTGGTCCATCGCGTAGCACCAGGGACCAGCCTGCCGGACGTCTGCTACCGGGCGGTCTGCACTGCCCTCGTCGCGCCACCGTCGAGCCTTCTTCGCTGCTGAGCGCTGAACCGTCGACCGGCGCCCGGACCCGAACTCGAACGGCTGACCGTCCCAGCGGGTCACGCTGGTGGGTACCCCTCGAGCACGAACGGGTTGCAGACCTCCCGGCCCCATAGCCGCTTGCGGGCCGTCTCCCGCACGCCGACCGTCTCGCACGCCTCGTGCCACTGCTCGTTGACCACGGCGACGAGCCCGTCGATGATCTCACGTGCCTCGCCGCGCTCCAGGAGGTAGGTCGGTGCCGCATCGAGGCACACCGTCAGGCGGCTGAGCCGCGACGCAGCGGTCGCGTCCCCACCGACCGGTGACGGGCCGATCGCCATCGCCTGGGCCGACTCTCCACCCGCCCGTGGCTGAGGCGCGATGTCGTAGGCCGGCGTCAACGTCAACTGCTCCCCGTCCCAGAACGCCGCGTGGTTGCGGGGATGGTCGTCGGTGTTTCCAACGAGCACGTTGCACACGATCCGGGAGAACAGCTCCCGGAGCGTGGCCTGAGGTGCGGTGAACCGACGGCGGATCACGTCGGCGAGGTCGGCGTAGCTGCCGTAGCGGACCCACATCTCGTGCAGCTCCAATATGGTCAGCGCCGAGACGACCATGCGCCGCTGTGCGGTCCCCGGAACCCGGTCGAACCGTTCGACCAGCAGCACGTCCCGTCCCATGCTCGCGGTCAGCCTGCTCGGCGCGACGTCGAGCCCACCGCGGCGTGCGAGCTCCATCGCGACCGCTTCGGCCTCCATCCACGGGAAGACGTCCGTCGGTGCGGAGAACTTCGCGATCATCGACACGTCGCCATCGTTCAGCAGCGCCTTGGGTCGCGCTCCGCCGACCGACGAACCCGCCAGCAGCGCCTGCTCGAGGTCCTCTGAGAGCGGTTCGCCGGCGTGGACACCCTCCGCTGCCTCCACCAGCTCGGTGAGCGGTGCACCCGACGGGCGCGGCTGGTAACGGTCCGCGGACGGTTGGAAGTCCAGCCCGCCGATGCGGTCTGGACCTGCCGCAAGCAGGTAGGTCAGCAGCCCGAGCCCGGCGGTGTGGGTGTCCCGGGTCTCACCGCCGAGCATCCGGTGCAAGATGACCCGCTGCCCCCACGCATCCGGTGCCGCGTCCCGGATGCACCCGTGCGCGTCCAATCCCACGGCCGGCACCTGCGGGCCAGCTTGGAGGGGGAGCTCAGGCAGGTACAGCGGGATGGCGTCAGGACGCTGCAGGTAGCGGCGGCCGTAGGTGAACTGCAGGTACGGGCCGACGTCATCGACGCGGCCGGCGACCACGGGATCGTCGTGGCCCGGCAGCCACACCCACACGAACGCGGCCGGCGGGTCAGAAGTCATCGTCGACCTCCCGCGCGGCGCTACGCACCCGCTGCGGTAGCAACCTCAGCTGCGTGTCGAGCTGTGAGCTCAGCTCGGGTAGCCGACGGCGGTCCTCGGCGAACAGCGGAACACCGAGCAGCGTCGCGACCTCGAACACCGTCCCGATCGCCACCCGCGGGTCGCCGTGCTCGATCCGCGTCAGCGTCTTGCGGGTGATGCCGGCACGCTCGGCAACGTCCGCGCCGCTGCGGCCAGCCTCCCGGCGTGCGATCGCGATCTGTCGCCCAAGTAGCCGCAGCACGGTCCGTGTCTGTGTCGAGTTCGCCACCACAAACCTCCAACTGGCCTCCAGCTGGCGTCCCACACGACACTTTAGCTGCTTAGTGGGTCGCATACTACCCGCAACGGCCCGGTCGTGGCGGGGTGGCGGCAACCGTCCCGTCGTGACGAGGCGGGGTAGCGCCAAGAAGGACGACCGCACCCCTGCCGGCGCACGGACGCTCTCCCCGCATGGACGATATCGACGAAACCGTGCGACAACCGCCGATTTTCCTCGATCGCCAGATCGCTGCATCGCCAAGCCAGTAGCCGTCCGTGGACTCCGGGACCGACCGCCGTTGACCACGGTCCTTGCGGCGAAGGACCTTCCTCTACCGAACCCAGGGTGGATCACAGCTCGCATGTCCGACCGCCGGTGCGCAACGCCCCCGTTATCCACCTGCATCACACCTGACTGCCGAACTCGGAACGGGGACGGTTCGGCAGCGGGTGTCCATTGTCCATAGAATCGTTGCTAGGGAACGGGCCTCCCGTGCGGTCGCGCTGAGAAGAACCCGGTGATGGCACCGTGGGGACACGGCGGTTGTGTCGCGGTTCGAGAATGGTTCCGGTTGGATGAGCCGTGGCCGTCGGCGCGGGTTGCGATGCGTAGTGAGGCTTGGTGAGAGATCGGAGAACGGCACGGTGAACGAGTAGGAGAATGGTTTGGTTGCGAGGGGCTGGTCTGGTGAGTGATCGCCGTGGTGCGGGGGGCCGGTACTGGCCGCGGGTGATCGACGCGGTGCTCGACCAGCGGATGGCCTCGTCGGCTGCGGTGTTGATCGAGGGCCCCAAGGCGTCTGGCAAGACCGAGACCGCGTCGCAGCGTGCCGCGTCGATGGTGCGTCTCGACGTCGACGTCGACGCTCGTCAGGCAGCGCAGATCAACCCGGGGCTGATCCTTGAGGGTGCGCGTCCGCGCCTGATCGACGAATGGCAGCTCTACCCGCGGGTGTGGGATCACGTGCGTCGCGAAGCCGATGCGAGCGGCGCGTCCGGGCAGTTCCTG
>JBDNIX010000385.1:0-4176 GCA_041688045.1 Nitriliruptoraceae bacterium | reverse complement strand
GGTGGTCCGGCACGGCGTGGTCGCCGCGGTAGATCGCGGTGACTCGGGCTTCCCGATGTTCGGAGAGTGCGGCGCGGAGGTTCTCGTAGTGGTCGGGCTGGGACGGGTCGTCGGAGAGGGTGTGAGTGGCGTGGCGAAGCCGGTCGAGGCCGTAGGCGAGCGGGTCGCCGTCGACGGCGGCGTCGAGCACGGTGGTGGCCCAGTGCCTGTCGAGCCGGTCGTCGATGCGGTCCAGTTCGTCATGTCGCCACTCGTTGGCTCGTTTCCAGCGCTCTCGCTGGCCCAGGTCCTTGCCCTGCTCGACATCCCCGTCAGCGTCTACAACCCCGGCCCGTAAATGCCGCTGAAAGCTCCCCGCCAAGTGCGGAAAGCGAGCCTGGAGGTGGTCGCCGACGCCGAGGGCCGCCGCGCAAAACTGGAGGCCCACAACGAGACCGACGGCCCGATGTTCAAGCTCACCAGCGATTCGCGCATCACCGGCGTCTGGCAGGTGTCCGGCCGGTCGCACGTCGGCTTCGACGAAGCCGTCCGCATGGACCTGTTCTACATCGAGAACTGGTCCCTCGGCTACGACCTCTACCTGCTGTGGCGCACCGTCGGCGCGGTGCTCAGTCGCCGCGGGGCGTGGTGAGCCCGCATTCCTCGACGACGTCGGTCAGCGGCACGAGCGCCGCAGCATCCACGCCGTAGGTCTCGGTCCATCCGCCGAGGTCCGACCACCGTCCCTCGACGTCGCTGCAGCCGTTGGCGTCGTGGGCGACGTCTAGCGACAGCGAGGTGGCACGGGCGACCGAGCCAGCGACGCCCCATGCCCGCCGCCCGTCGAGGACGGGCCGCATCTGCTCGATGATGGTGTCGGTGAGGTCCGGACGGTCGTTGGCGAACAGCTGCTCGGCGGCCTGAAGCTGGTCACCGAACCGGGTTTGGGTCGGTTCGATGCTGGCTGCCAGCTCGTCGTCGGTGAGCTGGCCTCGCTGATGCGCGATGAGTCGTTCGACGTCGGGCAGGCGAGGTTCGCCCGGATTCCAGCGGCCCAGTTGCTGCAAGCTCGCGTCGGAGGTCGCTGGATCTTCGGTGGCCATCGTGACGGCCTGCGCCAAGGCACCTCGGATCAACCAGGGCGCCGACCCCCCGACCTGTACGGCGATACCGATGACGGCGACGGCCGCCAGCAGGCAGGTGGTCGCCGTGGCGATCCTGGGCAGCATCGTGGGTGGATCGTCGGGCCTGTCGACATCGCCCATAGGGTCGGGCTCAAGCCGCGAGCCGGCGAGCACGGCTGCGGCGATCGCCAACAGCGCGACCAACACGGGGTAGTCCCAGTCGAAGTCCAGAGCCGCGTGGCTGACCAGCAGCGTGACCACCCCGGCAGCAGTGACATCGAGTTCGTTGCGTCCAGGACGCCGTAACGTCGAGAGCACCGCCAGGCCAGGGCACCCGACAGCAGCACCACGGCAGCGCCACCGCCCAACAGACCGAGTTCGCCGAGCGCCTCGACCTTGCTCGCCATGTGCCGAGGACGTCCGGTTGGTGTCATCGGGGTAGACGGGCACCGACGACCACTCGTAGGACCCGGGCCCGGTGCCGGTCAACGGTGACGAGGCGAACATCCGCAGGGCCGCCTCCCAATGTCCGAACCGGGCTTGGAGGTTGCCGATCGCATCCTGCTGTCGGGCGGTGACGGGCTGCTCGGTCAGACCGCCCGAACCGGACCCCGGTTGGGAAGAGGCGCCACCGAACATGGCGCCGAGGCCGACGACCATCGCCACCGCCAGTGCTGCCGTGACCATCGTTGTGACGGCCGCGGCGCGACCGACCCGCCGTCGAAGCGCGGCCAGGACGACGACCGTGACGGCCAGGGCGACGCAGGCCACCACTGCTCGTGAGCCGGACAGCCAGGCGGCGGCGAGCCCGACGGAGGCGGCGGGGACGGCCACCAGGCGGCTCCACCGTGTACGGACGAGTGCGACGCCGAGCGCACCGATCCCCAGGACGGCCATGAGGGTGCCGGACTGGTTGTGCCACGACAGGGCCATCCACGCCGGTTCACCGCGGCTGGTGCTCCCACCCCACCAGCCGAGGAGGCTGCCGTACCAGGCCCGACCGAGCGCGAGCCCGACGATCACGAGGATCGCTGTCGATCCCCACCGTCTGCGCAGCAGGTGCAGCGTTGCGAGCGCGACAGGCACGAAGGCGGCCATCGAGGCGACGGGCCGCACCCACCCGGCCCGCACGTCGGCGAACAGCAGCGAGATCAGCGGCCCGACGGTCCAGGCGACCAGCAGCACGACGATCCACGTCGGGAGGCGGCGGAGCGTCGGCAGGCTCGCGACCGTGGCCGGTATCGCCAGGACCAGGACAGGCAGCATGGGGCGGTACGGACGGCCGCCGTCCTCGGCGACGAGATAGAAGATGGCGGCCGCGAGCAGCAGCAGGCAGGCAGGCAGGCCGCGTCTAGCCACCCGGGCCACCACGACCGGAGCGTCGCGGCGTCCAGCCGCAGGGACGGCGGGGACGTGTGTTCCGCCACCGTGTCATCCGGGGTCATCGCGCCTCCGGATGGGATGCGCAGCCGGCCGCGATCAATCGAGCTGATCGCGGATCGCGGCGAGGAACGCGAGGAGATCGTCGGGGGCTTGTCGAGCAGCCGTGTGGACCCGTCGTAGATCGAGGTCGGCGTACGCGTGGACGAGCACGTTGCGGAAGCCCGCTGCTCGTGCCAGCCGGTCGGCCAGGGCACCATCGATGGCACCGTTCTCTCCGAGCGCCCGGAAGGCGTCCCCGTAGGTGGGTGGCGATCCCAGACCACGTCCAACGCAGGCGGACACGGCCATGTCGATGACGATCTGGAGCGCTTGCCACAGGTGCAGGATGACGGCGTCGGTCGTGTCCGACATCGGCCGGAGGGTCGTGGGGTCCTCGGGGAGCCGGTCGCGCACCCGGTCGAGGTGACGTTGGACCGCGGCCGTGCGTTCGGCCAGCACCGAGGCATCGAGTCCACCCATCAGGCGGTCAGGTCCGACAGGACGGCTGCCTGTGCCCGGCGGATGACGGGTCCGGCATCACACCAGAACAGGGTCGCCTCCAGGACGAACGACTCGAAGGTTCCCGGCGCACGCTCGTAGATGCACCGGCCGTCGCTGGCCGCGCGGAACCGCAGCAATGCCGAGGCACGAGCCAGGTCGGTGACGTCGACGTCATCGGTCCCCAGTACCTGCGTCAGCGTCAGGGTGAGCTCCGACAGGTCCAGCGACGCGTCCGCCAGGTAGCCGAGGTCCCAGTCGGAGCCGGCGTGTTCCTGCTGTCGGCTGCGGGAGCCGTGGAGCAGTAGCAGTCGGAGCCCCGCTTGCTGCCCAGCTGCGCGCTCGAGGTTGATGAGTGCTGCCTCGATGTCCATGGGCGGACCCTATCGCAGGCAGATCCGGAGGTATCCACAGCCGAGTCGGGGCCGTTCCCAGTGGCCTACCCTGGACTGCGTATGGTCCCCGTCGCCGCGAGGAGGTGAGACGTGTCCGCACCCGTGATGTCCGGTCTGACCTACGACGACCTGGCCGACTTCCCGCAGGACGACCACCTCCGTCGTGAGCTCATCGACGGGGAGTTGTTCGTGTCGCCGTCGCCGATCGTCCGTCACCAACAGGCCGTGCTGACGGTCGCTGCACAGTTGCGTGCCTACGCCCGCCAGCAGGGTGGCCTGGTCCTTCCGGCTCCGATGGACGTGGTCTTCTCACGGGTGACCGTCGTGGAACCGAACGTTGTGTTCATCGGACCGGACCGGGTCGATCATTTCACTGAGGGGCGCTTCGTGGACATCGTCCCGGACCTGCTGGTCGAGGTGTCGTCGCCGTCGACCCGCCGCCTGGATCTGATCAAGAAGCGCAGCCTGTACGAACGTGAGGGTGTGCCGGAGTACTGGTTCGTGGATCTGGACGCGGATGTCATCGATGTCTACCGGCTGGGTGATCGCGGCGCCTACGGCATGCCGTTGACCCTGGCTGAAGATGCGGAGTTGACCTGCTTGGCTGCGCCCCAGTTCGTGCTGCCGGTCGGGGAGTCGTTGTCGCGTTGATGAGCCGAAACATCTGCCTGATCGGAATGATGGGCGCCGGAAAGACGACCGTTGCCACGTTGCTGGGTGACCGCCTGGGCCGCAGGGTCGGTGACACCGACGGCGAG
>JBDNIX010000384.1:0-3546 GCA_041688045.1 Nitriliruptoraceae bacterium | reverse complement strand
CGACACCTGGAACCCATCGGGGACGCGCTGCGGGCCATCCAGCCCATGCCGGCGGCCTTCGACCCCGCCTACGTCAAGAAGCTGGACGGCCCGAACGTGATGCCGGCGGGCTCCAAGCGTGAACTGATGGAGCGCATACGCTACGATCTGCGGGCCTTCCGCGAGGAGCATGACGCGGACCGGTTGGTGATGATCTGGTGCGCTTCGACGGAGATCTTCGTCGACCTCGGCCCGCAGCACGCCGACATCGACGCCTTCAATGCCGCGATCGACGCTGACGACCCGTCGATCACCCCGTCCATGCTGTATGCCTACGCCGCCCTGCTGGAGGGGGTGCCGTTCGCCAACGGGGCACCGAACCTGACGGTCGACGTCCCCGCGCTGCGCGATTTCGCCAGTCAGCACGGCGTCCCGATCTGTGGCAAGGACTTCAAGACGGGGCAGACGATGGTCAAGACCGTCCTGGCCCCCATGTTCAAGGCGCGGATGCTGGGCATGGCCGGGTGGTACTCCACCAATATCCTCGGCAATCGGGACGGCGAGGTACTGGACGACCCGGACTCGTTCAAGACCAAGGAAACGTCCAAGCTGGGGGTCCTCGACACGATTCTCCAACCCGAGACCTACCCGGAGTTGTACGGCGACATGCACCATGTCGTGCGGATCAACTACTACCCGCCGCGGGGGGACAACAAGGAGGGGTGGGACAACATCGACTTCTTCGGGTGGCTCGGCTACCCGATGCAGATGAAGGTCGACCTGCTCTGCCGCGACTCGATCCTGGCGGCCCCGCTGGCCCTGGACCTGGCGCTGTTCCTGGACCTGGCACAGCGTGCAGGGATGAGCGGTATCCAGGAGTGGCTGTCGTTCTACTTCAAGGCGCCGCAGGTCGCCCCGGGTCTGTATGCGGAGCACGACCTGTTCATCCAGCAGACCAAGCTCAAGAACACGCTGCGCTGGATCGCCGGCGAGGACCAGATCACGCATCTGGGCGTCGAGTACTACGCTGACGACTACGTCCCGGACGCCTGACACGTCACGGCGCTTAGAGCCCGATCGACATCCCCGCGACGTCGAGTTGGCTGCGCGCAGCAGCTAGCGTGATGCCAACGGCAAGCTGCGCCATTCGACGTCCTCGACACGACGGGTCAACCGACATGAAGATCACCTACACCTGGACCGACGAAGCGCCGGCACTGGCGACCGCGTCCTTCCTGCCGATCCTGCAGACGTTCGCCACCGCCGCGGGTGTGGACGTCGAAGCACGCGACTTCTCGCTGGCCGGGCGCGTCCTCGCGGTCTTCCCGGACCACCTCGAGGAGGATCAGCGGGTACCGGACACCTTGACGGAGTTGGGCGAACTGGCCCAGACCCCAGAGGCCAACATCGTCAAGCTGCCCAACATCAGCGCGTCGATCCCCCAGCTGAAGGCGACGATCCGCGAACTTCAGGAGGACGGCTACGACGTTCCGGACTACCCGGAGGACCCGCAGACCGACGAGGAGCGGGAGATCGCCGAGCGCTACGCCAGCGTGAAGGGCAGTGCGGTCAACCCGGTCCTGCGCGAAGGCAACTCGGACCGTCGTGCACCGGCCGCCGTCAAGCAGTACGCCCGCAACCACCCCCACCGGATGGGTGAGTGGTCCCCGGAATCCCGCTCGCACGTCGCCACGATGTCGGACGGGGATTTCCGCTCCACGGAGCGCTCGATCACCTTCGGGCGGGCGGACGACGTCCGCATCGAACTCCACGGCCGTGACGGCGAGGTCACGGTGCTCAAGGAGTCGACGCCGATCGTGGCCGGGGAAATCCTGGACGCGGCGATCCTGCGTCGCTCGGCACTGCTGT
This sequence comes from Nitriliruptoraceae bacterium, assembly GCA_041688045.1. Lineage (GTDB taxonomy): Bacteria > Actinomycetota > Nitriliruptoria > Nitriliruptorales > Nitriliruptoraceae > CSSed11-175R1. Next base: position 1,698 of record JBDNIX010000384.1, on the reverse strand, counting down.
CGTTCCTCGCCGAGCAGCGTGAGGACGCCAAACAGCAGGGCGTACTGTTCTCGGTCCACCTCAAGGCAACGATGATGAAGGTGTCGGATCCGATCATCTTCGGCCACGCCGTACGCACGTACTTCGCCGAGGTGTTCGACAAGCACGGCGAGGTGTTCGCCGAACTGGGTGTCAGCGCGAACGACGGGATGGCCAGTCTGCATACCGCCGTGGAGTCCCTGCCCGACGAGCAGCGGGCAGCGATCGAAGCCGACATCGCGGCCGCTTACGACCGGGGACCGGATCTGGCGCAGGTCGACTCCAGCCGCGGCATCACCAACCTGCACGTGCCGAGCGACATCATCATCGACGCCTCGATGCCCGTCGTGATCCGGGATTCTGGCCAGATGTGGAACAAGAACGACGAGCAGCAGGACGCGAAGTGCATCATTCCGGATTCCAGCTACGCCGATCTCTACGGCGCGACGGTCGACTTCTGCCGCGAGCATGGCGCGTTCGATCCCACCACGATGGGCACCGTGCCCAACGTCGGACTCATGGCGCAGAAGGCGGAGGAGTACGGCTCGCACGACAAGACCTTCGAGATCCCCACGGCCGGCACCGTGCGGGTCGTCGACCGGTCGGGCACGACGCGGCTGGAGCACGACGTGGAGGCCGGCGACATCTGGCGGGCGTGTCAGACCAAGGACGCGGCCGTGCGGGACTGGGTCAAGCTGGCGGTCAACCGGGCCCGGGCGACCGGTATGCCTGCGGTCTTCTGGCTCGACGAGGCGCGCGCACACGACGCTGAGGTCCTCAAGAAGGTCCACGCCTACCTCCCCGACCATGACACGGACGGTCTGCAGTTCGAGTTTCTCGACGTTGCGGATGCCACCCGTTTCACCCTCGAGCGCACCAAGGCCGGGCAGGACACCATCTCGGTGACCGGCAATGTCCTGCGCGACTACCTCACCGACCTGTTCCCGATCCTGGAGATCGGGACCAGTGCCAAGATGCAGTCGATCGTGCCCCTCATGAACGGTGGAGGCATGTTCGAGACCGGCGCCGGCGGGTCCGCGCCCAAGCACGTCCAGCAGTTCGTCAAGGAGAACCACCTGCGGTGGGACTCGCTCGGTGAGTTCCTCGCGCTGACGGCATCCTTCGAGCACCTGGCACACGCCACGGACAACCCCAAGGCGCAGGTGCTGTCGGACGCACTCGACGCGGCGACGGCGCGCTTCCTCGAGAACGAACGCTCGCCATCGCGCAAGGTCGGCGAGCTCGACAACCGGGGCAGCCACTTCTACCTCGCCCTGTACTGGGCCCAGGCGGTGGCCGAGCAGACCGCCGATCCCGAACTCGCAGCCAGCATGCAACCGCTGGCTACGGCGTTGGCCGAGAACGAGCAGGCCATCGTCGACGAACTCAACGAGGTGCAGGGTCCCCCCGTCGACATCGGCGGGTACTACTGGCCCAACCGTGCCCTCGTCGAACAGGCCATGCGCCCGAGCGCGACGCTCAACCAGGCGCTGGCCGATTTCGCTGGCTAGCGCCGCCCGAACAGAGCCCCGCCGACGCCCGAGCAGGGCCCCACACGGCGGCCGTTGAAGCCGATCGACCTTGCGAAGGTCAGTTCGCTGCAATGCCCGCCCCTGCAGAGCCCCACGCCGCAGCCGCTGAAGCCGAACGGCGCTGGCTGGCCGGGGACGCGACCGCTCT
>JBDNIX010000383.1:0-11698 GCA_041688045.1 Nitriliruptoraceae bacterium | reverse complement strand
GCATCGACTCCGGGGCCTGCATCGGGTCGCCCGCGGCGATGGACGACAGCATCACGTATCGGGACACGCCGTGGGCAACCGCAGCATCAATGGTCCGCACCGCCCCGTGCAGGTCGACGCGCAGGGTCGCATCCGCTCCGGTCTGGGATCCGGACCCGGCACAGAACATCACCGCGTCGACCTTCTCGAAGGCGTGTCCGAGGTCGCCCTCGAGATCCGCGACCACCGGCTGCACACCTGCGGCGAGGTCGTCGGCCTGCTCCGGGCGGCGCACCGCGGCGCGGACATCGTGGTCGTCGGCCAGCAACCGGTCGGTCACCAGGCTGCCCGTCCCTCCGGTCGCTCCGATCACGAGAACAAGCACGTCATCTCCTTCATCCGAATGTCTGCAGCACCGAACTGATGCTCACTGACAGCGTGCCACAGAGTCAGCCGGACGCTTCCGACAGATCCACGACGAACCTCGCTCCGCCACCCGGCCGATCGCTCAGGGTGATCTCGCCACGGTGCAGTCTGACGACACGTTGGCTCAGGGACAGGCCGATCCCGGTCCCCGGTGCATGCCGATCGAGTTGGTCCGGGCCCTGCTGGAAGGGCTCGAAAACGCGCTCGTGCAGATGCGCCGGGACGCCGGGGCCGTCATCCTCGATGATGATGGACGCCGGGGTCCGGGTGCGGATCCAGATCTGGGTCCCCGCCGGCGTGTGCTTCAGCGCGTTTCGGAGCACGTTGTCCAACACGTCGCTGACCAGCCGATCCCGGGGCACACCCAGCAGCACCGCGAGCGCCGGGTTGCCCTGCACCACGCGAGCATCGTCGTCGACGAACGCGACGGCGTCCAGGTGGTTGCCGAACATGGCGATGAGGCGTGCCTCGCGATCGAAGGCCTCGCGTGCACGGGCAGCCTCGCGAATGAGCGTCACCCCCAGGTGGCGAGGGTCGTCAGCTACCACGATGTCCACCGCGCCTGCTCGCACCGCCCCCTCCACGTCGGCCGGGCCCACGATCCCTGGCACCACCACCACGACCGGCCGCTGACGCACCGACTCGACGATCGCGGTCACCAACCCGTGGAACCTGCTGCAGCGCTCATCGACCTGCACGACCACGACAGCGACATCGAGGTGGTCCACGTCAGGGAGCTGCTCGATGATCGACCGGCCGACGTCGACACCCAGAGGCACCAGAGCGACGTCCGGCAGCTCGTCCGGCAACCGCGGGATGGCCCCGACGCCTGCCACGTACAGGACACGGGGTGCGCCCGTCACCGGGCGTTGGCGAGCTCGGTGACCAACGAGGTCAGCACGTCCTTGGCATCCCCGTACAGCATGACCGTGTGGTCCCGTTCGAACAGTTCGTTCTTGATGCCGGCGTACCCGGGCGACAGAGTGCGCTTGATGACGAACACGCGGCGAGCCTTGTCCACCTCCAGGATCGGCATGCCGGCGATGGGGCTGCCCGGAGTGTCGTTCGCGGCCGGGTTGACCACGTCGTTGGCGCCGACGACGATCACGACGTCGGTCTGTGGGAACTCCGGATTGATGGCATCCATCTCGACGAGCAGTTCGTAGGGCACCTCGGCTTCGGCCAGCACGACGTTCATGTGACCGGGCATGCGACCGGCCACGGGATGGATCGCGAACCGGACCTGGGCGCCTTGGTCGATCAGGGCGCGTGCCAGGTCGTGTGCCGCCGTCTGTGCCCGCGCTGCCGCGAGCCCGTAGCCCGGGACGATGATCACCGACTGCGCGGCCTCCAGCACCATCGCGGCCGACTCCGGATCGGTCGACACGACGTGGCCGTAGTCCCCGTGTTCGGTCGCGGCCCCCGTGAAGCCCCCGACCAGGACGTTGAGCAGCGACCGGTTCATCGCGACGCACATGATCTGGGTCAGGATCAGGCCGGCCGCCCCGACGATGGTGCCCGCGATGATGAGCAGCTGGTTGGCGAGTGCAAACCCGGCGGCAGCAGCCGCCAGTCCGGACAGCGAGTTCAGCAAGCTGATCACCACCGGCATGTCGGCCCCGCCGATCGGCAGCACCAGGATCACGCCGACCAGCAGGCTCACGACCAGCAGGCCGATGACCAGGGCAGCCGCGCTGACCGGATCGTCCATACCGAACACCGCAATGGCGCCGAGCGCCAGGGCGGCTACGACCAGGATCGCCATCACCGCACCACGCATCGGGACGCGCGGGCTTCCCGAGATCGTTCCGCGCAGTTTCAGTTCGGCGAAGATGCTCCCCGACAGGGTGGACGCCCCGATCAACACCGAGAGAACCAACGTCACCGCGGGCGTGGCGCCGAGGGTCGCCGCAGCCGTTCCGTTTCCGGCCGTCTCGACGATCTCCGCCCAGAACAGCGACAAGGCAACAAACGCCGACGACGCGCCTCCGAACCCATTGAACCGGGCGACGATCTCCGGCATCTGGGTGGCCTGGGCGCGAACCACGATCGCGACCCCGATGGCCGCGCCGACGACCAGACCGGCAACGATCCAGCGGTAGTCGACCAGACCGATCTCCAGCAGCGTGATGAGTACCGCCAGCAACATGCCAGCCGCCATCAGGGCGTTCCCGCTACGGGCGGTCCGCACCTTCGACAGCCGCTTCAGTCCGACCACGAACAGGGCGATCGATCCCAGGGCCAGAACCGCGGTCAGATCGGCGGTGGTCACTTGCGGCTCCCGAAGGTCGCGAGCATTCGGTCGGTGACCAGGAAGCCGCCCACCACGTTGATCGTGGCAAGGACCAGCGCGACCACCCCCAGCCACACGCTGGTCGACGGCGACGCCACGGTCACCAGTGTCAACGCGCCGATGATGGTGATACCCGACATGGCGTTGGCACCCGACATCAACGGCGTGTGCAGGGTTGGAGGCACCTTGGTGATGAGCTCGAACCCCAGGAAGCCGGCGAGGACGAAGACGTACAGGCTGATCAGCAACGGGCCCATCATGACGTGCCTCCTTCGAGCAGCTCTGCCGTGCGCGCATGCACGACCTCGCCGTCGTGCGTGAGCAGCGCGCCGGCGACGACCTCGTCGTCGAGATCCACGTGCAGGTCGCCGTCGGTGACCAGCAGGTCGATGAACGACGAGATGTTGTTGGCATACATCGCGCTGGCCTCGGAGGCCATCGCGGACGCCAGTTCGTGCCCAGGCAGGATCCTGACCCCCTGGTGCTCCACCGGGCCGCCGATGTCCGTCAGTTCGCAGTTCCCACCGTCCGCTGCTGCCAGGTCGATGACGACCGATCCCGGCATCATCGCCTCCACCATCTCGGTGGTGAGCAACAGGGGAGCCGGCCGACCCGGGATCTGGGCCGTGGTGATCACCGCGTGCGCGCCGCGGAGGTTCTCGGTCAGGATGCGACGCTGCCGGGTCAGGAAATCCTCCCCTGCCTCCTTGGCGTAGCCACCCTCACCGGTCAGGTCCTCGTCCTGCGGCACGTCGATGAATGATGCGCCAAGGGATGCGACCTCCTCTTTGGCCGCGGCCCGGATATCGGACACCTTGACCAGGGCTCCGAGCCGGCGGGCCGTGGCAACGGCCTGCAGGCCGGCGACACCCGCCCCGAGCACCACGATCGTCGCCGGCCGGAGCGTGCCGGCCGCCGTCATGAACAACGGGAAATATTTGTCGAGGTGGTAGGCCGCGGTGATCACCGCGCGATAGCCGGAGATGTTGGCCTGACTCGACAACGCATCGATCGACTGGGCACGGCTGATCCTCGGCACCAACTCCATGCCGAGCGTGGTCACACCGCCCCGCGCCAGGGCAGCAACCACCTCGAGGTTGCGATGTGGCGCCGTGAACGACAGCAACACCGTGCCGGCGGGCAGGGCGGCGACCTCGTCCGGCGACGGCGGTGCGACGCGCGCCACCAGAGCCGCCGTCGCGACACCGGCAGCGTCGCCCAGGGTCGCGCCCGCCGCGACGAAGTCATCGTCGGTGATGCCCGCCGAGACCCCCGCACCCGCCTCGATGACGACGTCCACGCCGGATCTCACGAGCTTCTTCACCGACGCCGGCGTCGCGGCGACGCGTCGCTCGCCCGGCGCCGTCTCTCGGGGAACGAACATCGTCGTCACACGCAACTCCTGCCCCGGATCCACCGGTGCGCCTTCATGCCGTTGTGCAGAACTGGCCACAGGTCTGGGCACAGGTCTAGCCACAGGTCTGGGCACACGACCCTGCGACAGCCGTGGAGGATGTCGTTCGTCCGACTCTAGCGTCCGACCACAGCCACACCGCCATTTCGTGACGGTGTGACCCCGTGGCGACGTGGCACCGTCCGACTCGGCTACCCGTCACGTGGAGAGCGCGCGTAGGCTCGCACGCCGACGGGCCGGGTTACACCCGACCCTCCACGGGGCGCGGCCACCAACCGTCCCGCCGACCTCACCGAACCCGCTCATCAAGGAGCCCTGCCATGGCCACCATCTTCTACGACCAGGATGCCGATCTGTCCCTGATACAGGGGCGCAAGGTCGCCATCCTCGGCTACGGCAGCCAGGGGCACGCGCACGCGCTCAACCTGCGCGACTCCGGTGTCGACGTGCGCGTGGGTCTGCGTCCCGGTTCGACGTCACGCGCCCGCGCGGAAGAGCAGGGCCTGCGGGTGCTCGACACCAACGACGCAGCCGCCGAGGCGGATGTCATCGTGATCCTGGCGCCGGACACCCACCAGAAGGGCATGTGGAACGACGGACTCTCGGACGTCGTGGAACCGGGCGACGCCCTGGTCTTCGGGCACGGCTTCAATGTCCGGTACGGCTTCATCACGCCCCAGGAAGGGGTCGACGTCTTCCTCGTCGCGCCGAAGTCTCCTGGCCACATCGCTCGCCGGTTGTACGAGCAGGGCCAGGGCGTCCCCGGTCTCGTCGCCGTCCACCAGGACGCCTCCGGGACGACCCTCGACCTCGGGAAGTCCTACGCGGCGGCGATGGGACTGACGCGCGCGGGGGTGCTGCACACCACCTTCACGGAGGAGACCGAAACCGACCTGTTCGGCGAGCAGGCCGTGCTCTGCGGCGGCATCAGCCATCTCATCCAGGCGGGGTTCGAGACCCTGACCGAAGCCGGCTACCAGCCGGAGGCCGCCTACTTCGAGGTCCTGCACGAAACCAAGCTGATCGTCGACATGATCTACGAAGGCGGCATCTCCTGGATGCGCCACTCGGTGTCGACCACAGCGGAGTACGGCGATTATGTCTCCGGCCCACGGGTGATCAACGAATCGTCCAAGGAGGCCATGAAGGACATCCTGGCCGAGATCCAGGACGGGTCGTTCGCCAACCGCTTCATGGATGAGATCGAAGGCGGCGGGCAGTTCTTCGACCGCAAGCGGGCGGAGGGCAAGAGCCACCCGGTCGAGGTCGTCGGCCGTGAGTTGCGCGCGATGATGCCCTTCATCGAGACACCGACCGAGGAGCACTGAGCGCTGGTCAGGCGTCCGGCGAGGGGGGCTCCGGGCTGATCCCCGCGAATGCCCACCCGTCGGGGATCGCCGGGTCCTCGGTCCACCAGGGGCCGTCGAGGACGTCCTGTAGCTGGGCGGTCCGTGACAGGTCCGCCAGCCGACGCCCGACCATCCCGCCGCGACCAGGACCCCGGACGCCTGCGCGCTCCAACCATGCGGCGAGGGTCAGTCGCACAGGTCCGTCCGCGGCCACGACCAGGTGCCCGGTCGCCGCGCTGGACCTGGCACGGTCGAACGCAACGACCAGTTCGACCAGATCCTCTGGGCGTACGGGCGCGACATTCACGTGCTGTTGGGCCTCCGCGCCGATCCCGGCGGTCGCGAGCAGGTCGAGCAACGCGGGCGTCGCGATCATCGACGCCCGGGCGACGACCGTGGGAACCGCCGCCTCGGCGAAGCGGGCTTCGACCTCCCCCTTGGCGCGGCGGAGCGGATCCTTTGCCTGTGTGGAGGCGCCCGGCAGCGACAGCCCGATCACACGGCGGACCCCGGCGTTCTCGGCTGCACGCAACGCCACCTCGGCGTCCGCGACCATCGTCATCGGGTCCCGGGTGAACAGTCCGCCGCCGACATGGATGATCGTATGGACGTCCGCGGCGGCAGCTTCCAAGCGGCCCTCGTCGTCCGGTGTCCCGGAGGCGATGAAGGCGCCGGCCGCCCTCAGCATCGAGGTATCACCGTTGGCGTACGCCCGCACCTCGCCGCCTTCCTGAAGCAGACGGCCGGCGAGACGACGCGGAAACGGCTGCTCAGCGGCAGTGATCAACACAGGCACCGGAACAATCTAGCCCGGGCGTCGGCAGTCGTCCGGACCGCACACGGCGTGTCGGCGTGGCACGATTGCGCGACGGACGTGCGTACCCACGTCCCCGTGCTCAGGAGCCACATCGTGCTATCGATCCACCTCGCCCGTGAGTTGCGCGACGCCGGGCTGGTGTGGCGACCCGCCGACGGCGACCGGTTCTTCCTCCCGGATCGCGAGATGGACGACAGCGTCTTCACCATCTCCGAGATGGTCGTCGAGGTCAAGACCGCGCCCGTAGGCGCGATCATCGCCTTCAACGGCACGACCGAATGGGCGTTGGACGCGATCGAGCAGGTGGAAGCCGTCTGGATCCCGCGCGAGCATCAGCTCCGGGAGGCGCTCGGGGACGCCATGCTCTCGCTCGTGCAACTGGACGACGGGTGGCGGTGTACGACACGTACCGGAGGAACTCTGGTGGAGTCGACCGCGGAGTCCGCCGAGTTGGCGTACGCCGAGGCTCTGCTCCTGCTGCTCAAGCATCGTCGGACGGCCTGAGGTCGAGCGTGCGCCGACTACCCTCACGGCGACCGGAAGGACGTCCGTGACCTACAGCGAGCGCAGCGACGCGCATCTCGTGGAGCTTGCCCAGCAGGGATCGGCGTCCGCATTCGGCGTGTTGGTCCATCGCCACGGGCCGACGGTCCTCCAGGCAGCGCAGCACGATCAGGATCCGATCGGGGCGACGGTGGCCACGTTCGTCCGCGCCATACGCTCCCTGCCGCATGCCGACCTTCAGGACGTCGAGGGGTGGTTGCTGGACCTCGCGGCCGAGGAACTGCAGGTCGATCGCGCCGACGTGTCCCCGTCCGACGTCCCCACGGCCGCCGTCCTGATCCGCCCCCACCGCGGCACGACGCCCCCCATCGGCACACTCGACCCGGACCTGGACGAGGTGTGGTCCGAACTCGCACCGCGGTGGCCAACCGGCAAACTGCCCCGGCACCTCCCGTCGTGGGCGATCTGGCTGGGCACGATCATCGTCCTGCTCGCGCTCGCCGTTCTGCTGCCGTGGGCCGTGCTCGGCTCCGTGGGCAACGACGAACCGGTGGTCGAGGAGCTGCGGGCATCGCGCGTGGTGGAGGAGCCGGACGCCGACGACGAATCCGCGTCCGTCGAGGAGGTGACCCCGGAGGACGACCCGGCCGAACCGCTGCCGAGTTTCGAGTTCCCCGAGCCTCCCGGGGAAGACGAATCGGTCCCGGATCCCGACGTCAGCGTGACCCCGGATCCACCGCCGAGTCCCGAGCCTGATCCCGACACGGACCCGATACCGTCAGCGGATCCGGATCCTGGTTCCACACCCGAGGACCCTGACGGCGACTCGGAGAACCCGACCGACACCGACGTCCCGAACGACCCGGATGCTCCGATCGGGACGGAGCCAGACCCGAACGACGCCGATCCGGATGCTCTTCCGCCCGACGACCCCGATCCCGAGGGCGTCTCGAACGACATCGGGGATAACCCGGTCGAGACCGCCACCGGCGGGACCTCGGACCCCGATCCCACGGACGGCAGCGACACATGACGCGTCGGGCCCCCGCAATCACGAAGGCCACTGCGTGAGTTCCACCGACCACACGTCCGACACCATGCCGCCGACGGCCGGTCTCGACCCCGGTCAGCAGGGTGTCGGCGACATGGATGGCGACGCCTTTCGTCGGCACGGCCATCAGGTCATCGAATGGATCGCGGACTACCTCGATGGTGTCGGGGAGCGACCGGTCCTGGCCCAGGTGGCACCCGGCGACATCCGTGCTGCCCTCCCGAGCGCCGCGCCGAAGAACCCGGAGCCGTTCGAACACGCGCTGCGCGACCTCGATGACATTCTGCTCCCCGGGATCACCCATTGGAACCATCCGGCGTTCCACGCGTACTTCGCGATCACGGGTTCGGGCCCTGGCATCCTCGGTGAGGCCCTGATCGCCGCCCTCAACGTCAACGGGATGCTGTGGCGCACGTCCCCGTCGGCCACGGAGTTGGAGGAGGTGGTGCTGGACTGGTTGCGGCAGCTCCTCGGCCTCACGCCCGGGTTTCACGGCATCATCTCCGACACGGCGTCGATGTCGACGCTGATCGCGTTGGCCGGCGCCCGCGAAGCCGCTGGCCTTGACGTCCGGGATCGTGGGCTCGCGGGTCGTGCCGATCTTCCACTCCTGCGGGTCTACACCTCGGAGCAGGCCCACTCGTCGGTGGAGAAAGCCGCCATCACGCTGGGCCTTGGTCGTGACGGCGTCCGGCTGATCCCGACCGATGCGGACTACCGGATGGATCCGACGGCGCTGTCCGAGGCGATCGAGGAGGACGTCCGCTTCGGCTACCGACCGCTGGCCATCGTCCCGACCGTCGGAACCACCTCCACCACCTCGGTCGATCCGGTTCCCGCGATCGCCGACCTGCGGGACCGGTTCGTCGAGGAACTCGGCTACCCGATCTGGCTGCACGTCGACGGGGCCTACGGCGGGATGATGGCGCTCTGCGAGGAGCAGCGATGGGTGCTCGACGGGGTCGACCGCGCGGACTCCTTCGTCACGAACCCCCACAAGTGGCTGTTCACGCCGATCGACTGCAGCGTGCTGTACGTACGCGATCCCGCCACCCTGACCAGCGCGTTCTCGCTGGTCCCGGAGTACCTGACCACCGACGACGATGGCGTCACCGACTACATGGACTGGGGCGTGCAGCTCGGTCGTCGCTTCCGAGCGCTCAAGCTGTGGTTGGTCATGCGCTACTTCGGTGCCGATGGTCTGGCCGCCCGCATCCGCGAGCACCTGGCGCAGGCCCAGCGGGTGCTCGCCTGGGCAGAGACTCACCCGGACTTCGAGGTCGCCGCGCCCGCCCCGATGTCCACCGTGTGTTTCCGGGCGGCACCGGGTTGGGTGCCGCTCCCGGACGCGCCGGAGGACGAGACCGCTGATGCGCGCGAGCCGGCCCTCAACGCGCTCAACCGCGCGCTGCTGGAGCGCATCAACGACACGGGCGAGGCCTACCTGTCGCACACCGTGCTGGAAGGTCGTTACGTCCTGCGCCTGGCGACCGGCAGTCTGCGGACCACCGACAAACGGCTGGACGCGACGTGCGCACTCATCGAGCGCGAGTTGTCCGCCCTGCACCCGACATAGCGCAGCAGGGTCACATCGCCCCGTCGAGGGCGGCGAGCAGTTCGTCGGCGGCGGCATACGGGTCCAGATCACGGGAGGCGACCTTGGACGCCAGCGCATCCAGCAGCGCGTCCTGCCCGTCGTCCAGCCGCGCGAACCGCCGCCGGACCGTCTCGAGCGCGATCTCGCGGATGGCATGCAGGGACCGCTCCCGGTGACGTTGATCGCGCCGGCCGGACGCGGTCAGATGCCGACCATGGTCGTCGATCGCCGCGACCACCTCAGCGACGCCCTCGTCACGCACGGCAACGGTGCGGACCACGGGAGGCCACCACCCCTCCGGCGCATCCGGGCCTTCGAGTGCATGGCCCATCTCCAACATCCCACGCAACTCGGACTCCAGCTGGCCGGCCCCACCACGGTCCGCCTTATTGATCACCAGGACGTCGGCAACCTCGAGGATGCCGGCCTTCGCCGCCTGGACGCCGTCGCCCATGCCGGGTGCGAGAGCAACCACGGTCGTGTCGGCGGTCGCGGCGATCTCGACCTCGGACTGGCCGACGCCCACCGTTTCAACGATGACGTCGTCGAAACCGGCGGCGTCCATGACCAGCACCGCCTGGGGGGTCGCGAAGGACAGCCCACCCAGGTGCCCGCGTGAGGCCATCGACCGGATGAAGACGTCCGGATCGGCATGGTGGCCCTGCATACGTACCCGGTCGCCAAGCAGTGCACCGCCGGAAAACGGCGACGAGGGATCCACGGCCAGGATGGCGACGGATCGCCCCTGTGCCCGCAGGGCAGCCGCAACGGCGTTGGTCAGGGTCGATTTCCCGACACCTGGCGAACCCGTGATGCCGATGACGCGGGCTCGTCCGGTCCGCGGGTGGATGGCGCCGATGATCTGGCGCAGACGGGCAGGATCACCGTCCTCGACCAGGGTGAGGGCGCGAGCGAGGGCCCGGCGCTCACCGCGCTCGAGTCCTGCCAACACCTGCTGCACATCGACGCCCACCGGACCTCCTCACGACGGCGCCGAGACTAACGGGCATCGACGCACCGCCGAGCCCTACCCCGCGACCTCGATGATCAGGGCATCGCCCTGCCCGCCGCCACCGCACAGTGCCGCAGCGCCCGTACCTCCGCCGCGACGGGTGAGCGCGTTGATGAGGCTCACGACGATGCGAGCTCCCGAGCACCCGATCGGATGCCCGAGCGCGACACCGCCGCCGTTGACGTTGACGATGTCCTCCGACAGTCCAAGGTCGCGGGTGGAGGCGATCGCCACCGACGCGAACGCCTCGTTGATCTCGTACAGGTCGAAACTCGCCGGATCCGCGTCGATCCGCACCGCCGCATCACGGATGGCGTTAGCGGGCTGCAGGTGCAGGGACGGATCGGGACCGGCCACCGTTCCCCACGACCGGATCGTCGCCAGAACCGGCAGACCCTGCGCCGCGGCGGTGTCCGCGTCGGCCAGGATCAGGGCTGCAGCGCCGTCCGAGATCTGAGAGGCGTTGCCGGCGGTGACCGTCCCCTCCTTGGCGAAGGCCGGACGCAGGTTGCCCAGTGACTCCGCGGTGGTGCCCGGGCGGATGCCCTCGTCCTCCTGCACGACGACCGGATCCCCCTTGCGCTGGGGCACATCGACGGACACGACCTCGTCGCCGAAGGCGCCGCTCTTCCACGCCTCGGCGGCGCGCTCGTGGGAGCGAGCCGACCACTCGTCCTGCTGGGCCCGCGTGATCTCCAGCTGCTTGGACGTCTGATAGTCGTCGGTCGCCAGGCCCATCGCGCACCCGTCGAAGGCGCACGTCAGGCCGTCTTGCATCAGCACGTCCGTCAGCGTGCCGTCACCCAGCCGGTAGCCGAACCGCGCCTTGTCGAGCACGTACGGCGCGTTCGACATCGACTCCATACCGCCGGCGACCACCACCTCGAAGTCCCCGACGCGGATCAGGTCGCGCGCGCGTGAGACGGCGGTCATTCCCGACAGACAGACCTTGTTGACGGTCTCGCTGGCGACGTCCATGGCGATGCCGGCTTCGGCTGCCGCCTGACGTGCGGTGATCTGGCCCTGGCCGGCCTGCAGCACATGCCCCATGACCACATATCCCACGCCAGCAGCATCGAGGTTGGCCCGTTCGATCGCGGCGGCGATCGCCCGACCCCCCAGCTGCATCGCGGTCAGCGGGGCGAGTCCGCCTCCGAAACGGCCGACCGGTGTCCGCGCATATCCGACGACGGCGACATCTCCCACGGTGCTGATCCTCACGCTTGACGACAGGGGCTCCCAGCGTAGATGTGCTG